>WREN01000098.1 GCA_009779295.1 Oscillospiraceae bacterium
ACACGGAGTTGAAGTCGTCGAGGCGGTCAAAACAATGACCGACGAAGAGAAAGTTGAACTCGGGCGGAAGTTGCGGCAAATCTGCGACAGCATGAACACACCGTGCGAACCGTTTCACGACGGGAACCGTTACAACTGCTGGGATAACTATCCTGAAAAATTCAAAGCGGAACGGCTTAACTACATTCAAACGCACGACTTCGGCGAAAAAGTTTTCGTGCATGGTGATTTGTGTTTGGACAACATGTTACTCAAGGACGGTGAATTGTATATCCTCGACTTCGCCGACGCCGTTCACGCTCCCGTTTGTTACGAACACGCGCTCGTGGCGTTTGCGTGCGAGTTTGATCCGGCGTTGCTGAAGGGATTTTTTACAGGCTATACAAACGAAAGTTTTACCGAAATGCTCTTCAACGGTATGTTACTTCACGATTTCGGCGGCGCGATTCTCCGCGAGTTGGGCGAGTTCGACAGTTTGGAAAGTTTAAAAGAATTGATTAAAAGGAGTGTAAAACTCACATGAAATACGTTGTCTTGATTATTGACGGCGCGGCCGATTACAAAATCGAATCGCTCGGATTCAAAACGCCGCTTGACGTTGCGAACAAACCGGTCATGGATTTCCTCGCGAGTAAATCCTTGGCGGGTACGGTTTCGAACGTTCCGGCGGGTATGGTACCGGAAAGCGACCCAGCGAATCTTGCGGTGTTGTCATATGATCCGGCGGTTTATTGCAACGGGCGTTCGCCGCTTGAAGCCGTCAGCATGGGGATCGATATGCAACCCGATGAAACTGCGTTCAGGTGCAATATCGTAACGCTCGACGGTGAAACGATGATCGATCACAGCTCCGACGAAATCACGACGCCCGAAGCGGATAAAATAATCAAAACGCTTGATGAACATTTCGGCGATGAAAATAAAAAGTTTTACACCGGAGTAAGTTACCGGCATTGTTTGATTTGGAAAAACGCGCCGGAGTTCAAAAATTTCATGCGCCCGCATGATATTTTGGGGAAATTGATAACAGAACACCTACCGCCCGAACCGTTCCTTTCGATGATGCGCGAAAGTTATGATGTGTTGAAAAACCATCCTGTAAACGTTGCACGAATCGAAAGGGGATTGCGCCCCGCGAATTCTATGTGGCTGTGGAGTCCCGGAAAGAAACCTGCGTTACCGTCGTTTAAAGAGAAGTGGGGACTTAACGGCGCGGTTATTTCCGCCGTTGATTTAATGAAAGGAATCGGGATTTGCGCGGGAATGAAGGCGATTTACGTTGAGGGCGCGACGGGTAACATCCACACCAATTACAAGGGCAAGGCGGATGCAGCGATCAATGCGCTTCAATCAGGAACGGATTTCGTTTATATCCACGTTGAAGCGCCCGATGAGTGCGGACATCGAAACGAGCTTGAGAATAAAATTTTATCAATTGAATATATAGATGAAAGAATTTTAAAACATATTTACAAATATCTTGAATCTTCGGGCGAGGATTACAAAATTATGGTTCTGCCCGACCACCCGACGCCGATGTGTATACGGACACATTCAAGCGATCCCGTGCCGTTTATTATTTATTCAAATACGGAAACAAATTCCGGCGTGGAAGTTTACAACGAGGATAATTGCACGGCGACTGGATTGTATATTGAACACGGTTATAATTTGCTGGGGTATATGATATGTTAGAAGAGATGAGCGCGTTTTTCAACAGCCGCGCCGAGAGATACAATGTAGTCCACGTCGAACATATCGACGGAGGAATGGAAAGCAAGAATATAATAGCCTCTTTTCTACCCATCTATACAAAAACAATTATGGATTTCGGCATAGGCACAGGTTTGGAGCTTGCGGAAATTTTCAAACGATTTCCCGAAGTTGAAGTGACAGGTGTGGATATTGCCGAAAATATGTTACAATTGCTTCGAGAAACTTATCCCGATAAAAATATCCGTCTGCATTGCGAAAGCTATCTTGATTTTGATTTCGGGAATTGTCGTTACGACGTTGCGTTATCGGTAATGACCCTACATCATTACAGCCATAAAACAAAAACTGATTTGTACCGAAAGATATATGATTGCATTAAGCAAAACGGTGTATACATTGAGTGTGATTATATGGTTTCCGAGCAAGAATTGGAAGATTTATATTTTGCGGAATATGATCGTTTGAAAACAGAACAAGGAATAACCGACACCAGAGAGTATCATTACGATACGCCCTGTACGGCAGAAAACCAATTGAAAATGCTTTCAGAAGCGGGATTCAAAAATGTGCGGGAAGTATGGCGCAGAAATAATACTGTTATACTAATTGGGGAGAAATTATGAACATACGAAAACTAACTATTGATGACCTTGACCTGCTTATCAAATTACGGATAGATTTTTTGCTTGACGAAAAAATCGAATTTACATCCCAAGAGATTGAAGATATAAAAATTAAATGCAAAGAGTATTTTATATCCGCGTTTAACACAAATAATTTTATCGCATTTGTAGCGGAAATAGACGGCGAAGCAATTTCTACGGCGTTTATGTCATTTTCGGAAAGACCTCCGCGCAAAGCGTTTTTACCTTATCGTTACGGAACGATATACAACGTTCTTACCTATGAACCCCATCGCAGAAAAGGTATCGCGACAAAAGTCCTTATCGCGCTTTTAGGCGAAGCAAAAGCGATGGGTATATCAATCGTTGATTTATTGGCGACAGAAGACGGTAAGAAATTATATGAAAAATTAGATTTTTGGAGTATAAACTACACTCCCATGAGAACAGAATTATAATAAAGGAGATAAAAACAATGCACGAAAACAAATTTAAAATACCGCCGCTCGACGAAGATCCGCAAAAAGAAAAAGAACAATTGCTTGATGACTCAAATGCATCCGGCGCGGGTACTACTGCTGTAAAAGGTCTGTTTGAGTGGGTCGAATTGTTTGTTTTTTCATTTGCTATAGTATTGCTGATAATAACATTCGTCGCACGCCATTCGCCCGTCAAAGGCGGTTCAATGCAGAACACGCTTCACGAAAATGATATATTAATAATATCCAGCCTGTTTTACACCCCGAAACAAGGAGATATCGTCGTGTTCCAAACCGCACGTACCGGTTACGATGAACCATATGTAAAGCGCGTTATCGCGCTTGCGGGACAGACGCTTGACATTAATTTCGAGACATGGGAAGTTACGGTTGACGGTAAGGTGATCAATGAATTTTATGTAAACAGAGAAAATGGTTTTATGGTGGGGTCAAATTTCACTTTCCCTATGGTTATTCCCGAAGGCACGGTCTTTTGTATGGGTGACAACCGCAACCATTCGCAGGACAGTCGGAATTCAATAGTAGGACCTGTTGAAACTCGGTTCATACTCGGGCGCGTTGTGTACAGGATTTTCCCGTTTGATGTTTTCGGTACAGTGGAATGAAAATGAATAAAGCGTTGTTTTGGGATTTCGACGGTACGTTGGTCTATAATGCTTCCCCGATATGGAGGTATTCGATTTATACCGTTCTGACTAATTTAGATTATGAAATAGATATAGAAGAACTTCGGACGCATATGCGCAAAGGATACTCATGGTCTATACCTGAAATTCCTTATACCGGGCAAACCGGAGAGGTATGGTGGGATAAACTTTTTGAGCATTTGTTATTATTCTGTGACATCCACATGATTTCTAAAGAACACGCGAAGAAAGCATTTACTTATTTGAAAGAACAAGTTAAAGATTCAAACAATTACAAGTTATATGAAGACGCCGTGCCAACTTTGCGCGAATGTTTGGAAATGGGTTACAAAAACTATATCTTATCAAACAACTTCCCCGATCTCCCGCTTGTGATAAAGGATTTGGGTATTGCGGATTATTTTACGGATTATATCGTCTCCGCGAACGTCGGCTACGAGAAGCCGCGGATTGAAATTTTCCAGTACGCTTTGAAACTCGCAGGTTATCCAAACGAATGTTACATGATAGGCGACAATCCGACCGCCGACATAGAAGGCGGTAAAACGGCGGGAATGAAAACTATTTTAGTTCACGGAATTGAGCTTTCTGATATTATTAAGGAGTTAAAATAATGCCTTCTGAAACGATACAATGGTTTCCCGGTCATATGGCGAAAACGCGGCGGCTCATCACGGAATGCCTGCCGCTTGTCGATGTTGTCATCGAAATGCTTGACGCGCGGATTCCGATAAGCTCGGAAAACCCTGAAATCGTACGCCTCACGCAGAATAAACCGCGCCTGACTTTGCTTTCGAAATCGTCGCTCGCGGACGTGAGGGTCAACGACATGTGGAAGAATCATTTCAAGCAGAGCGGACGCAGCGCGATTTTTATCGACAGCATAACCGGAGAGGGTATCAACAATATCGCTCCGGCGGTTAAAGAATTATTGTCCGAGAAAGTTGAAAAATACGAGCAGAAGGGTATGACCGGACGCACGCTCAAAGCGATGGTCGTCGGGATTCCGAACGTCGGCAAATCATTGCTCATCAACAAATTGTCCGGCGCGAAAAAGGCTAAAGTCGAAGACCGCCCGGGCGTGACGTTAAACAAGCAATGGGTCACAACTTCCATCGGTATCGATTTGCTTGATATGCCCGGCGTGCTGTGGCCGAAGTTCGACGACCCGATGGTCGGCGAAGCGTTAGCTATCACAGGAGCAATCAAAGATAAAATCCTCGATACCGAACATATCGCAATCAAACTATGCGCGAAACTCCGCAAGTTTTATCCGGAATTGCTTGCTGAGCGTTACAAACTCGGCGAATATAAAGATTTGGAGGATTATGAGTTGTTTGAGTTAATCGGACGGAAACGCGGCTTTCTTATTTCCGGCGGCGAAGTCGATACCGAACGTACCGCCGCCGTGCTGCTTGACGAATTCCGCGCCGCGAAAGTCGGACGTATTTCACTCGAACGCCCGTAAAATTTATGCTTAATTGGGATATTGAAGATAAACAAATTGATTTGGGTTACACGATAATCTGCGGCGTTGACGAAGCCGGAAAAGGCCCGCTTGCGGGACCTGTTTACGCGGCGGCGTGTATTTTGCCGTATGGGTACAACCATCCGGATTTGAAAGATTCTAAAAAGTTATCCGAAAAGAAACGCGAAAAGCTGTTCGAAGAAATCACGTCGAACGCCGTTTCATACGCTATCGAATACGCTTCCGTTGAGGAGATAGACGAGTTGAACATACTCAACGCTTCTATGCTCGCCATGCGCCGCGCGGTTGAGAAACTCGAACCTAAACCGAATCTTGCGTTGATTGACGGGAATATCTCGCGGGGATTCAATCTCGACACGCTGACGATTATACGCGGCGATACCGTTTCGCCCTCGATTGCCGCCGCATCGATACTCGCGAAAGTTTCGCGTGACAGGCTGTGTTACGAGCTGGATAAACTGTATCCGGTATACGAAATCAAACGCCACAAAGGTTACGGCACGGAAGTCCACCGCGCTTTACTGCGTATACACGGGCCTTCACCGATTCACCGCAGGACGTTTATCCGGTTTTTGAACCATGACTGATTCTACACGATCAATCGGGAACTTCGGCGAGAAAGTCGTTTGTAACTATCTCGAGAAAAACGGATATGATATTCTTGAGCGAAATTATTTGACGCGCCACGGCGAGATAGATATTATCGCGGAAGATGAGAAGTTTATTGTGTTCATCGAAGTCAAAACGCGCTCCGAAACGGAGTTTTTATTGAAGTACGGAAATCCGCGCAGCGCCGTCAACCGCGTTAAATGGCAGCATATTATCTATGCCGCCAATACATATATAAATAAATTTAAACATAAGAAAATGCCCCGTCTCGACGTTGTTGAGGTTTATCTCACAACTCACGACGACGGTTTTGTTTCCGTGAAAATCAATCATATCAAAAGCGCTTACAGGAGATGAATTATTCTGAGCGCATCAATTTATGTTAAGGAATGGTATAAAATAATGAAATACATCAGCACTCGAAACAACGGCGAGCCGGGCGTGAGCTCGGCGCAGGCAATCAAGCAGGGACTTGCGTCAGACGGCGGATTGTTTATGCCCGACGAGATTCCGGCTTTGGAAATACGCGGATTTATTGGTATGACGTATCCGGAACGCGCCGCGTATGTAATGTCGCGTTTTTTGAGCGATTTCACTTACGATGAACTTTTGTCGGATTGTGTAGAAGCATACGGCAAAAAGAATTTCCCGAACGGTGCAACCCAATTGAAAACAATCGGCGATAAAATAAATATGCTGGAATTGTGGCACGGTCCGACTGCGGCGTTCAAAGATATGGCGTTACAGATAATGCCGAAGCTGTTGTCGCGTTCACTCTCGAAAACCGGCGAGAACCGCACCGTTTACATCCTTGTCGCGACTTCCGGCGACACGGGCAAAGCCGCGTTAGAGGGTTACCAAGACGTCGAAGGTGTGAAAATCATGGCATTCTATCCGGCGGACGGCGTGAGTCACATCCAAAAGCTCCAAATGGCGACGCAGGAGGGTAATAACGTTTCCGTTTGCGCCGTTCGCGGCAACTTCGACGACACACAGAACGGCGTGAAAAAGATATTTTCCGACGTTAAAGTAAATGAAGTATTGGATAAAAAAGGATTTTTTCTCTCAAGCGCGAACTCGATCAACTGGGGACGGCTCGTTCCGCAGATCGTTTATTACGTTTCCGCATACTGCGATATGGTCAACGCGGGCGAGATTGCGTTCGGTGACGAGATCGACGTTTGCGTGCCGACCGGGAATTTTGGAAATATTTTCGCCGCGTACCTCGCGAAACAAACAGGATTGCCGATAAATAAATTCATCTGCGCGTCGAACCAGAACAACATTCTGACAGATTTCATCAACACCGGCGTTTACAACCGCAATCGTGACTTCTATACGACGATGTCACCGTCGATGGATATTCTGATTTCAAGCAACCTTGAGCGTTTGCTTTATCTCATTTCGGGCAGCGAACGTACGAGAAATTATATGCGGCAATTAAACGAAACGGGTCGATATGAGGTTGACGGATTGCCGTCTGATTTCATCGGCGCGTTCTGCGATGAGGAGAATACGGCGCGAACGATTAAGGAAACGTTTGAGAAGTATTGCTATCTTTGCGATACGCATACGGCTGTTGGTTTATACTGCGCGGAAAAATTCAAATCAGAGCGGAAAATATTGGTCGTTTCCACGGCAAGCCCGTATAAATTCGCTTCGGACGTGTACAAATCTCTGACGGGTAAAACTGCGGACGACGATTTCGACGCGCTTGGCAAATTGTACGAATATACAAAATGGCCCGTTCCCGCGCCGCTTGCCGATATTCAAAGTAAGAAAATACGTTTCGATAAAGTGATTGATACGGCGGAGATGCTTGGAGAGGTTTTGAGAAATGGAGAATGATTTCTGGTCTGCAATTGACAAGCTCGTTTCGGAATCGAACATCGTCATCGACCGCCCGAAAGGCAGCCGCCATCCGAAATACCCCGACTGCGTTTACAAACTCGATTACGGGTATTTGGAGAACACAGCGTCAATGGACGGGAACGGTATCGACGTTTGGAAAGGTTCGGACGGTGATTACATCGACGCGATTATCTGCACGGTGGATTTGCTCAAACGTGACAGCGAAATGAAAATCTTCATCGGTTGTACTGAAGAGGAGAAACAGCTTGTGCTTCCTAACCATGAATTTATGAAAGGCATTTTGATTAGGAGGTAAACCGCATGGAAGTCTTAAAGTTTTTCGAATCGATCCGTAATCCCGCGCTCACGATGTTCTTCCGGTTCTGGACCCTGTTCGGCGAGGAAACGGTTTGTATCGTCATCATTTGCGTCTTTTACTGGTGCATAAATAAAAAATTCGGGTGCAAAATGATTTACACCCTGCTGTTTTCGGGAATA
>WREN01000099.1 GCA_009779295.1 Oscillospiraceae bacterium
ACCGCGTCAAATACAGGCTGTTTCTTTTGGCTCAAGATATATTCTGCATATTTATCGCTCAGCGACGCGAGGTTATCCCAAATGCTTTGGTCGAGCAGCCAGCCGGTCGCGCCCAAATCCATCGCCCATACAGCGTTGCCGTGAACCATACCCATTCCGATTTCACGGCGGTGGACTTGATAAATGTCCTCGAGTGATTTAAGTTTCGGGAGATATGTTTCATCGGGCGAGTTGTTGACAAACGTGCGCTGGTCGCTTTCCTGAAACCAAAGTTTGCCGTGACGCATTACAGAATCCGCAGCCGTCATGTACGCGCTCGTCGCGCCTACGGAAGCGTTCGGACCTGTACGGTCGGCATATGAAACGGGCGCGGCGAAACCGTCGAGATATTCGCTTTCAAGCAGACGTTTCATATTGTAATGTCCCGATTGCGCATCGGAGAGTTCGAAAACGTAACCGTAAAACGCTATGACAAGCACTTCATTATCTGACACTTCTTTAATCGCTTTCGCGAATTCATCTATCCGCCCCGATACCAGTTCTCCGATGTAATCGAAATAATCCACATATTTCTGTTCTTTGGGTGTGAGAAGCATTGTATTCGGATAGGAATGGTCGTCGGAGGTATTGTTGGGCAGATCGCGCGGAACGGCGGCGTCGGATATCGCGTAAGTTACGCCCCAAGCAGCGCGGAAATTATCGTCGGTTTGATATTTTCCGCGGAGCCAGTTTCTGAACGACGCGCTGTTCGTTTCGGAAACGTCTGAACCGTATTCACGGAATCCCTGCTCGAACCATTCGCCTTTTTCTAAGTGTATGCAAATCAAATGATCCGCGTAATCCTCCGACGTACGCATGTATTTTACAATAGCCTGCAATCGTGCCGTCGCCTCTTCCGCCCACTTATCCGACGCAGTTGAAGCCATCGCTGCAAAAGAACCGTCTACATATTCTATCCGGTTTTGAGGACGCCAATCGTCCTCGGCAACGGCAGCGGGATTGTAATACGCTCCGGTGTTTACGCGCAGAATGATCTTACCGTAAGGGTCGCCGCGAAGGATTGCGTCCATGCAATCGCGCAGCCTCTGAAAATTATAGCTTTCAATATCATAATCAAAGTTAATATTGTATATCACCGAATGTAAATGTATACCGGCGGCGGCCGCGAGAGCGGCCTGTTCGGTAACGTTTCTGCCGATGTCGGTATTACCGAAAAATACTGTCGGAACGACATATTCGCCGTCCAGATAGATTTGGGGAATCCCGCTTTCCTCATTGACAATAATTTTCGCGTTAACCGGTTTCCCGATGTATCCAGGGTCAGACATTATTATAACCTCCTTATTTGTTTCCATGTTAATAATTTTATTTAGTATATTGATATTTTTCGGGACGGATATTCCAGTTTCGGTAACGAATTGTTGTATAAACGTTTCCACCGCTTCGTTTATTCCTTCAGGTGAAGCCGATATAAAAATTCGCGCGCCTTCTACGGTGATTGAATATTCATCAACGGAAACATTTGAATCCGAACGGTTTGTAATTCCGATGACGATTTCCGGCGCATTTTCGACAACTACGTCGTTCCTTCCGATCCAATCCGTCTGCATGGCAAGTTTGACGCCCGTTACATTCAATATTTGGTCGCGCAATTTTACCGCGGCGTCAATCTCCCGCTGGTCCGCCGTGTCGGAGCGCACGATCACATAACCGCTAACGCCTTCCGGCGATACGATGATAATTTCTTCCACTCCGTTTTTACAGGCAAAAAACATAAATATTATTGCGATTGGCAATATAATCCGTAATAACCGCATATCAATTCACTTCCAAATACTGCTCATAAAGATTCGCGAGATTTGTTTCAGCCTGTTTTTCATACGCGGCGTAAAAAGACGCGAAATCGTGGCTGGGATGGTTGACAAGCCTGAACCCCGTATAAGAGAGATCCCATGAAATCGTCGCGTCGAAATAACCGTAATCGAATATGCGGTTGTCGCGTATAATATCGAGCATAGCGGCTGAATCGTCGTCGCGCGCGTATTTTACCTGCAGGGCCTGCTCATAAAACGTAGGGACGACATTCCGGTAACCTTCCGCCGCGAACGCTTCGAGGATAATGGAAGTACGGTCTAAATCACGGGCGGTCACGGGAACCGAAAATATATTCTGCCCCGCGTCAACCAGAGAGGGATATTTATCGACTATTTCATTAAACTTCGGAAACGGGATTATCCCTATATCACTCTCCATATCGCGCAATGAAACCAACGAACCCATAGAAGCGTGCGCTATCATACAAAGATCGTTGCGGAACATGCTTCCACCCGTATATGCCGGGGAATAGCCGTCAATATAAAAATTGTAGTTATCGGCGAGATCAAAGAATTTTTCAAAAATATTTATTGTGCGTTCATTATACACGGTCAGCGACGGAACGCCGTCGCTATCAAGCGTAATGATGCGGTCTCCGGCCATATAAAACGCCTGTATAGGCGCGCCCCAACTTCCCGTCGTAAAACCGTATAAGTCTTCACCCGGCGTTTGCTGTCCGTCGCCGTTCAAGTCGATCGACGAATCTTTAACAATCTGAGCAAATTTATCGAACGTCCATGTTCCGTCAATAACCGACTTATACGGATACTCCAGCACATATTTGTCGAACAGGTTCTTATTGAAAACCATACAGAATGTAGCGCCTATACTCAAATGGCTAATATCGCCGGTCATTGCGAACAACCTGTTTGCGATCGCAAGATTTTCCGCGAAGTCGTGATCCCACCAAGGCTTGTCAAGGTTGATGTACAGAAGATCGGTTTTCCAATCGACCACATAACTTTGTTTTGCGTAAACAAACGCGAAAGCTCCGTGAAGCCCCAGAACGTCGTTTACGTCCTCATCCGCCAATATCGCGTTGACGGCGGTTGTGGTATACGTAGTATTTTGTGTTGTATCAAAATTGAATTTTATGTTGACGTTAAAACGTTCTGATACCGCCATGTTACGCGCGAAAACCGCGTCGTTGATTATGTCGCCCGTTTCGGTTTCCGCGACAAAATCCTGATTGGTTCCCGTTTCTACCCTGAGATAGACGGTAAAATCATACCCTTCAAAGTCCCTTTCGGGCAGATCGTCCTTGGCGTTTCTGCGAGCACTGTAAGAATCTTCTTCCCCGTCTTCCGCTCCGGATATATTCGTGGGATTGGTTTTTGGAGTCCCGTCGTTTTTCGAACAGGCTAAAACTGTGATGATAATTGAAAACATTAATAACAATATCAATAATCTTTTTAGCATAGAATAACCTCCTGTTAAATATTAATAGCTGTGATTATAATTATTTCGCTTGTCAGCTTGCCGGGCAACCGGATCGGATATCCGTCCCTGATCAGCGATAACCCCGATACTTCTACGCTTTCACGACCGTTGTCGGAATACACGCCGTAAGTTTTTGCCGGAGATATTCCCTTCGGATATAAACGGTATTCATCCGTTTCCGCTCCTTCAAGCCGAAACAGACCTACGAACGACTTATCTTTATCGGGCGAAGCGAGTTCCAATACCAGCCACTGCCCCTTTTCCATGTAACGTTCAAGCGGCGTGTGATGGTAGATACGGCTGACTCCAATAATCGGACGCAATTCCTCGCGGTAGAGTTTAAGCGCTTGTTTCCAAGCTCCAAGGCAATACAGGCTTAAACGGTCTAATCTATCCGCGATGGCGCAAACCTCAACGCTTCCCCCGAATATAAGCGCGCGTGAGAGGAAATCCGCGTCGGTTTGATGTTTCATGCATCCGCCAAGAGAAAGAACCTGTTCGGGCGCAAGCGCAAGCGTCATGCCGTAAACGGTGCGTATTTGTGACACCGGCGCGAAATTATCGGTAGCCTGCATCCAATCAAAGCGGCGCATCATTCCCAAATCGCTGCGTCCGCCGCCGCCTGAACAATTTTCAAAGTATAAATGCGGATATTTTTGCCGTACTCTTTCAAAAATCGCGTATAATTTTTCAAAATATAACCATGAACTTCCCTCTATAACACCGTTAATCAACTCTTCGGACGGCTCTTTAAGCCCGCCGTCGATTCGGAACAGGTCGAGTTTGTATTTATCGATTATACCGCATATGGAATTGTACACATATTCTTCCGCTTCCGGTATCAACAGGTTGAGCGTCGGCATATTCCTGCCGTAAGCGCGTATGAACCATTCAGGGTGTTCGGATGCCAGCTTCGAGGAATAATCCATTCCTTCCGCTTCCATCCACAAACCACACATCATTCCCTTTGAACGCGCGTAATCGAACACGTCGATTAATCCGTTTTCCAGAAGTTCATTTTCAAACCAATCGCCGCGCACGCTCGCCCATACTTTATCGGTCGAACCAAACCATCCCGCGTCGATGATAAACATCTCCGCGCCGACCTGCGCGGCTATATCAACCTGATCCATCAGGGGCTTTTTATTGACCTGACAGTTCCCTATACCGGCGGCATTATAACTGACCGGATAACGCAGCGGCTGATTGCGTTTAGGTATAACGGATAAACGCAGATGTTCGTTAAACTCGTTGACGCATGTGTCTAAATCGCCGTATATCTGCCCGATATGGATTTTCGGCGAAACGACCGAATCACCGGGCTTTATAACACGACAGACCGAACGTTTATCCGCGCCGACTTTGAAATGCACGTAATCGGCGTTCGTAACGTGACGCGCGTAATAATAATCGCCGCCGCGCGTAAATTCCGCTTGGGTCATCATGGAAGTTTCTATGTGTATCATAGTGAGCTGACATGAAACGTCATTTTTAAGAACATACATTGGCGGGTTGAACAATCCGCGTTCATAGCCGAATTTCAAAGTTGCTTTAGGCAAATCCTGCCAGTAAAACTCGCCTTCGCCGAGGTAATAATTGTCGAGGAAACTTCCCACCTGCGTTTTCGGCCGTAAATGCTCGGCGGAAAAAGTATTCCCAGGCGTTTCGGGGTAGATTATACCCGCCATAGGAAATAATCCGGTAACTGTAAACGGCATGTTCCCGGTATTTTCAATCTCCAGCCAGCGCACTAAAAAGCTGCTGCCGTCAAGCAAGGTACAAACGCGGACCCTCGCGTTTTTCATTGGGTACAGAAGGCTGACCGTATGTTTTTCGAATCCTTCGGGCGTTGTGCCGACCTGTTGATTTTCAAATTCAAAATAATCGTGCAGCCTCATTCCGTCTATCTCAACCTCGAAGGCGTTGAAATGACTTTTATCGGCTTTAAAAGAATTTAAAAACTGAACGACATATTCCATGTATCCCCTTTTACCCTGAGCGGATGAATGGACCGCGCAGTAATTTCCGTTGTAAAAAGCGTCTTCCCATACGAAAGACCGGCTGTCGTATCGGCACCACGGAAACCCCGGCGTTTCGTATTTACCCATAACGCTGTTCTGATCGTCGTAAAATACCGGCATATCAATAATTCCCCGCGACTATTTGGAAATAGCTTTGCGGATGGCTGCATACGGGGCAAACTGCCGGGGCATCAATGCCTTCCGCTTGATGTCCGCAGTTCATACACTGCCAGATTTGCTTGTCGGCTTTGGCGAAAACTTTGCTGTCTTCAATGTTTTTCAAGAGGGCAAGGTATCTCGCTTCATGTTCTTTCTCGATCTTTCCGACTGATTCGAACAGGAACGCGATCTTATCGAAACCTTCGTCGCGCGCTTCTTGAGCCATCCTCGCGTACATATCCGTCCATTCGCCGTTTTCACCGTCCGCCGCCGCTTTTAAGTTTGACGTTGTAGCTGGAACCGCTCCGTCGTGAAGCAACTTGAACCATATTTTTGCGTGTTCCTTTTCGTTATCCGCCGTTTCTAAGAAAAATGCCGCGATCTGTTCATAACCGTCTTTTTTGGCCTGTGACGCAAAGTAAGTGTACTTGTTTCTTGCCTGTGATTCTCCCGCGAACGCTTCCATGAGATTCGCTTCCGTTTTTGTTCCCTTCAAGTTTAAGTTTGACATTGTTTTTACCTCCTAAAATTTTGTATATGTTTTTGTATCGCCGTAAAACTTTGTTCGCTTATATCGTGTTCCATTTTGCACGCGTCGTTTATCGCGGTTTTCTTATCGACACCCAAAAATATCAGCCAATCAGATATCAGCATATGCCTTTCGTACATCGATTCCGCTATCTTGCGCCCTTTTTCAGTTAATATTATATAACCGTCGTTATCTATTTCAATATGTCCGTTTTCACGCAGATGTTTCATAGCTACGCTAACGCTCGGCTTGCTGTAATCAAGCTCATTCACAATGTCAATAGATCGGACTTGGTTTCCATCCTGACTTAACAATAAAATCGTTTCCAAATAATTTTCTGCTGACTCATGCGTTCCCAATTTTTTATGCCCTCCTAACTGTCTATATAGAGTATAACATGAACATAATAAATAAATCAATAGAAATTTGTAATTTTTTGTATCAGGCTATTGACATTTTAGTTAGTTTATGCTAACCTATATAACAGTTAGTATCAACTAACCGTAGAGGAGGATATATAAAATGACTCTAAAAAACTTAGGCGTTGGAAAAAGCGGACGCATCCTGACTGTCGGCGGCGAAAAGATACTCCGGCGGCGGCTTTTGGAAATGGGAATCACTCCGCGAACAATCATAACCGTTAAAAAAATCGCTCCGATGGGCGATCCTATCGAATTGCTTCTTCGCGGATACGTTTTGACGTTGAGGTTGGAAGATGCCGAAAAAATCACGGTCGAAGAGGTGAACATATGACATTCGCTCTCGCCGGAAATCAAAACTGCGGAAAAACTACTTTATTTAATCAATTAACGGGTTCAAATCAGCATGTCGGAAATTTCCCCGGAGTGACGGTGGATCAGAAGGTCGGGAACATAATTGGCTACGATGATGTTTCAATCGTCGATTTGCCCGGCATATATTCTCTTTCGCCGTATACAAGCGAAGAAATCGTGACGCGTGATTTTTTGCTGAAACATAAACCTGACGGTATCATCAACATCGCGGACGCGACCAATATCGAGCGGAATCTGTATCTGACCTTACAATTAATAGAACTCCAAATCCCGATGGTGCTCGCGCTTAATATGATGGATGAAGTTCTGGCTAATAATTGGAGCATCGATGTGCAGCAAATGCAGGAATCACTCGGGATTCCGGTGATTCCCATTTCGGCACTTAAAAAACAAGGCATAACTGAACTTATCGAAAAAGCCATTGATACAGCTGAAAATAAAATAAAACCGGAGCGCATAGATTTTTGTTCCGGCGCTGTTCACAGGGCTATACACGCAATCTCGCACCTTATTGAAGACCATACGCAAAGGCAGGGTATTCCGGTTCGTTTCGCCGCAACGAAACTTGTCGAAGGCGACGATCCGATGGCTAAAACTTTAGGGCTTACGGAAAATGAAACCGATATGATCGGACACGCCGTTAAAGAAATGGAAACGGAAATGGGTACCGACCGTGAAGCCGCGCTCATCGATATGCGTTACCAGTCGATCGAGGAGATCTGCGGCGAATGTGTCGTAGAGCCCCATGAAAGCCGCGAATACAAACGAAGCGTCGGACTTGATTCCGTGCTGACGCATAAGATTTGGGCGATCCCCGCCTTTCTGGGAATCATGCTTATTGTATTCTGGCTCACCTTCGGTTTAATCGGTAATAGAGTCAGCGCGTTATTGGTATTGGGGATTCACAGTTTAAGCGGTATTGCAGACAACGCTTTAACGGCATACGGCTTGAATCCGATCGTACACTCGCTCATTATCGACGGAATATTCGCGGGCGTCGGCGCGGTACTCAGCTTTGTCCCAATCATCGTCACGCTGTTTTTCTTTCTGTCGATTCTCGAGGACAGCGGATATATGGCAAGGGTTGCTTATGTAATGGACAAGCC
>WREN01000100.1 GCA_009779295.1 Oscillospiraceae bacterium
CCCTGCTTCGATGATGTTCATATCCGTTTCAAGCGCGTCCGCCATGATATTGTAGCTTAGATTGCCGGTCAGGTAAGTATCCGCTCCGGTTTTCAATGCTTCGCCGTAGAAATCTTTGCCGTCACCGCCCGTTACGGCAACCCGTTTGATGACATTTTGGTTTTTAACAGCGGTTATACGCTCGCAGTTCAACAGATCTTTCACATATTGAATGAACTCAAGGAAAGCGTATTCGCGCGGAAGCGAACCTACCCGCCCGATTTCCGCGAAGGTTTCGATATTATTTAGTTCGAGCAAATTCGCGAACTGCGAATTTACGCCATCCTCAACTATGTCCAATCGCGTGTGAAACGACATGACTGTGATGTTGTTTTGGATCAACTTGACAAGTTTGTTGTTTTTTATTGAAGTAAGCGGCTTGAAAATCAACGGATGGTGCGATATTATCGTGTCGGCGTTGTGTTTTACGGCGTAATTCACCGTTTCTTCGGTAACGTCCAACGTTATCAACACATGCGTCACCGGGTCGTCGATTCCTGCGGCGCACATAAGCCCATCGTTGTCCCAATCCAGCGATAAATCGTTCGGGATCAGTTCGTTTAGATAGTTATAAAGTTGTATGGCGGTTATCATCTTAGTCTCCTTAGTTCAACGAGCAATTCTATCTCGGCGGTAACGTCAATGCCCGCCGACAGCTTGCCTTTTATTTTTCTTTCCCATAATTTTATATTTCTTTCTAAAAATTTCGCGAATATTTCCTGCCGGTTGATTATGTTGTGTCTGCCGAGAAGAAGTTCAACGGCGGTATAGATTTGCGGCGTTCCGGTATAACTCACTTGCATGATTTGATAGATTCTGCCGTCGTCGGTTGATAGGCGTTCGTCGATTATTTCAAAACCGTGTTGGAGTAACAATTGACGCAATAACGGCTGGCGCGTCATCGGTTGGAGGATGAAAGTTACGGAATCCCCCCTGTCTAACGCCAACGTTGTTGGCGTTGACAGCCCCCATTTGGCAAGGGGGACAAGAAAAAATCCTGCATTTATTATCTCCCAAATCAATTCCCCACCCATGCCCGCGATGATAATATCCTCCGGTTGATATTTTTCGATTCCGTTCAATCCGTCCGTTTGCACGATAGTTATGTTCGTTTCCAAACCGTGCAGCTTGACATTCCTCTTTGCTTTATTACACGGACCGATATTAATATCCGAAGCAATCACACGATTCGTAATATTATTTTGCACAAGCCAAATCGGCAGAAACGCGTGGTCTGTGCCGATGTCGGCGACAACGCTTCCCTTCCGCACGAAATCCGCTATGGTTTTTAGTCTGTTGTTTATTTTAATCATATTTAAAGCGGGCGGTTGATAACCGCCCCTACTGCACAAAAATTTATTTTGTTGCCAAATAATCGTTTATATCGGCGATGAGTTCGTCAGGATCGATTCCATGTACTTCGCAAGCCATTTCAATGCTCTCTTTCCTTGCCGCCGGACATCCCAAACAGTGCATCCCTATATTAAGGAAGAATTGTCCCGTTTCTATATCGAAATCTAATATGTCACCGATTATTGTATCTCTTGTTACTTCCATGTTTTTAACCTCCTATAAATAATTGTATATTTATTAATTATTATAACTTTTTATTATTCGTTTGTCAAGAAATATTTTCATAAAACCTTGAATTATTTAGTAGTTTGTGTTATACTGTTTACATTATATTTAGAAATGGAGAAAAATTATGGACTGCATATTCTGTAAAATTATTTCCGGTGATATTCCGTCAAAGAAACTGTATGAGGACGAAAACATCCTCGCGTTCCATGACATACATCCGCAGGCGCCGATCCATTTTCTCATCGTACCGAAACTGCATATTGAATCCGCTGACGGCATCGATGAAACCAATTCAAACGTAATTACGAAAGTTTTTGAAAAGATTCCCTATCTGGCGAGAGAAGCCGGTATCAAAAACGGTTACCGAATTATTTCAAATTGCGGTAAAGACGCTTGCCAATCCGTAAAGCATCTGCATTTCCATATTCTTGGAGGTAAACAGTTACCCGGCGAAATGGGGTGAAATTTTCAAATGATTAAGAAGATTATAATCGGCGTTGTTATTGTTATAATTTTAGGCATTTCAACGATTGCGATTGTCGCTACCGTAAATAAGAATTATATGGATTCTCACGAAGAGATATTTGAGAAATTGATCAAAAATTATGCGAAAAATAAAAAAACTGCGTATTTAGCTGAAATAGTCGCGTATATAAACGATGTTCCGGTGTATATGGCGGAGGTTGTTTATTATCAGGAGTTGATGAAGATTCAATATAAGGAATTAATTTTGAAAGGCACACCAAAAAATGAATTTTTTCAAGAACAATATTTTAAAAATAGTCAAGCCAGTATAGAAGAAACGATATATATGATAGCAATTTCAAGAGCCGCTATACTCAAAGGTGAAGAATTGGGATATACCTATATTGACGATGAGGTAAAGGAAATTCAGGAAAAAAACAAGCAGGAACGAGATACGCGAATCGAATTGGAAAGTGAATACGGAATTGAAACAGCAATCAATATATACAATGAATATAAAGAATTATACAAAAAATTAAACGTTACAGAAGAAAAGTTTTATGAAACATACGATTTTCTATTTCAAAAATCTAATTTGACAAAAATAAAAGCAATAACCGTATTTATGGATGAATATAACAAACTGGAGCTTGATCCGGAAGAATATTGGAATAGTTATCTGGAAGCACAAAAGGAATAATACGAAGAACTCGGCAACGCAATGGATGTACGGTTTGTAAATAATTAAATAAATATAAAAGAGGTATAAAAACATGAAAGGTATTTTCACAGCACTCATCAACACATTCAATAGCGACGGTTCCCCGAATCTAAACGCGCTCAAAAAGGTTATCGATTATAATATCAACGTTTGCGGCATTGACGGTTTATATGTCAACGGCAGTACAGGCGAGTTTTTTAATTTGCCGCACGAATATAAAAAGGAATTTTTGCTTGCAACAGCTGAGCATGTTAACGACCGTGTCGATATAATCGCGCAAATCGGAGGTAATGTTATTGAGGAAATCCTCGAACTCGCTGATGTAGCTGCGGAATGTAATTATAACGCAATTTCAGCCGTTACTCCATATTATTCCGTTTACAGTACCGATGAAATAATTGCTCATTATTTTAAAATCGCTGATTACAGCAAGCTGCCGTTGATAATTTATAATATTCCGATTCGGACAGGCGTCGTATTGACCCGCGATAATTTCAAAACGCTTTTAGCTCACGAAAACATCAACGGAGTTAAATTTACTTCAAACGATTTCTTCCTGCTCGATAACGTCCGCGGAGATTTCCCGGACAAGTTGTTATTCTCCGGCTTCGATGAAATGCTGCTTTCCGCAACGGTACTCGGCACAAACGGTGCGATAGGTACTACTTACAATATCGCTGGTCATTGGGCTAAAAATATCTTCAACGCCGTTCAAGCAAGCGATATACCAACTGCGCAAATTTGGCAGAGGAAAATGAATCACGTTGTGGGTACTCTGTTAAATTCGGGAGGATTCCTGTCTACGATTAAAGCGATGTTTGAAATCTACGGAATCGAAAATTGCGGGGGCTGCCGTTTGCCTATGGCTCCGGTTGGCGATAAACAACGCGAAACCGCCGCGTATGTTGTGGATTATATCAAAAAGAATAATTAAAATAAATATTTTCGAATATGACACACTGTTGTCAAGATTAGTGTGATATAATATGAAAAATATGCAATTTTGTTCAATTAATCACAAAACCTATAAACCGTGATGAAAACGGAGAAAGGTAAAAATATTTGTACGATAAGCCTGCCACGGACGTTTACAAGACCGAATCCATATGCCGATAACGAATTTGGTCAAGAGTGGATGTCCCAAGAAAACATTAAGAATAGTTGGATCGTCATTCCCCAGCTTGACCGTTTAAGCGAATATGAAAGTAAAATTGACGACGGAATGAAAAATATTATTTGGGACAAGAAAAAAATTTACTTTTGTAACGGTTGCTGGGCGAGTAATCCTAATTTTCCTGAGCCGAGAGATGGCTGCGGACCGCGTCCGGTAAGGACTATATTCGGTAAGGAATTCGAAGGTTTGTGCGGACGGGGATTCTTTTGGTTCTTTAATCCCGACAAAACGGAGATTGATTGCATTAAAAAGCTGCTGGAACTTGAAAAGCAAGCGAGACAGAGGTGAATTATATGAACGCACAAGCTATCAAACTTTACAACAGCCTTGAAAAACATATCAACCGTGACGCGGCAGAAGAGTTTATAGCAAAGTTGCCGCTTTCGAAATCCGCCGACCACGTTAAAAAATTCAAATGGGCGAATGACGTTTGTGCATATCTTGAAGAGTGTTTCTCAGAAGACGAAATACGCAAAATCCGCAGCGATTGTTCGTGTTCGCCCGGAAGTAAAGCGGAGAAAATGAAGCTGATTTATGAAAGTTCCGCGGATTTTGTTGAGTTTTGCGAAAAGTTCAACAAAGAATACGCGCCCGCGAATAGTCTTTCCGCCGATGGCGATGTGTTGTACTTCTCTTATCCTACGTGCTATTGCTCGTGTGTGCAGCGCGGTGACGGTAATGTTTCAAAGTCGTGGTGTTCGTGCACGATCGGTTATACTGAAAAGCTCTTTTCCCACGCACTGTCGCGTAAAGTTCAGGTAGAATTGCTGGAAAGCGTAAAAACTGGCGGGGAGAAATGTGTAATGCAAATAAAATAAAGGAGGATATAATTATGGCATTGCTTCCGATACGCGGTTTTGACAGAAATAATGACAAAAAGCGAGTACAGGACTTTTTCGACCAAATGGGCAAAGAAAGCATATACTTCTTCAACGGCGGAGGAGGAAACGAGAGAATCGCGCTGAGTTTTTTTGACGGTGCCGAAGAAAACAGAGTATATTTTATGGCCGTCGACGGTGAACGAATGGTTGGATATTTATTTTTAAGCGGCATTGATAAATCAGTTATTTGGCTTGGGATTGCCGTTGCGGACGACTGGAAAGGTAAACATCTCGGACGCGATATATTAGCGAAAGCGGACGAATACGCCAAAGAAAACGGCAAGGGCGGTATTTTACTTATGACGATGCCCGATAACTTAAGAGCACAAGGACTGTACACGCGGTGTGGGTACGAGAGGATCGGTACAAGTATGTCTAATGAATTTTTATATATAAAGAGGTATTAAAATATTCGTACAATTAAAATTTATAATTATAGGAGGATAACAATGTTTTTAACTAATAAAATTAATAAACTAAACCTACCCGATATACTAACCTTCAACGACGGAAGCAAAGTTCAATCGCCCGAACAATGGGAGAAACGTCGGTTGGAAATCGTCGAGTTATTGACCCGCGAGGAATACGGCAATTCGCCGCAGGGTCCGTTCAAGGTTATGTCGGAAGTTAAGGCGTGCAACAAATACGAATACGCAGGCAAAGCCGAAACGGCTGAAGTAAATATCAAAGTAGACACGGATAACGGCGTTTTCACGTTCCCGATTATCCAGAATATACCGACCAAAGTTAAGAATCCGCCTGTGATAATCCACATCAATTTCCGTCCCGCGTCGCCGGACTACTACATGCCGACAGAGGAGATTATCGATAACGGATTCGCGCTCGTCAGTTTTTGCTACAACGACGTGACGATGGATAATAAAGATTTCACGAACGGAATCGCCGGTATGTACGACCGCAGTAAATACAATTGGGGCAAGATCGCGATGTGGGCTTGGGCGGTAAGTAGAGTATTGGATTATCTGCAAATTGTTCCCGGGCTTGACTTGAACAACGTCGCCGTTACGGGCCATTCAAGATTGGGAAAAACATCATTGTGGTGCGGGGCGAACGATACGAGGTTTAAGTTTGTGTTCGCGAACAATTCAGGCTGTTCCGGCGACGCGATCACACGCGAAAAAACCGGTGAGCGCGTAAAACAAATTACAAACGCCATCGGTTATTGGTTCTGCGATAATTATTATAAATACGCCGACAATGAAGCAAGTATGCCGTTCGATCAGCACTTTTTGGTTGCCGCGATGGCTCCGCGCCACGTTTACTGCGGCGCAGCAATTGAGGACACGTGGGCGGATCCGTACTCACAATTCCTGTCGTATTACGCCGCTTCCGACGTTTATAAACTGCTCGGTTTGAAAAAGTTATCCTGCGAAGACAGGTTGCCGGAACCAGACGACACTTATGCCGCCGGTGATTTGGGCTACCATTTGCGTAGCGGCGCGCACTATTACAGCCGTTACGACTGGAATAGGTACATGGAGTTTATGAGGAGCAAAATTTAATTTTAATACTCATACCCGCATTCGTCCATATCTTCCTTGAAGAAATCGTACATATAAACGCCCTCGGCGGTCTTGTAACGCCCGACCGAATCCGGACGCATTTCGATCTTATTGATCGGTATCCCAAGAAATTCCGAAATACCCGCGCATGTTTCATCCTGGTTGAACACCATATCCTCAAACTTAACCTTGTAACAATACTTCGGTTTCGGCGTCGCTTTGTAAATTTCCCGCTGATATTTCCAGCTTATCGCCCTGCGCAGACGCACATCGTCGGTCTTGTCATATTCTATATTGAAATCCGCTAAATCGTCCGTTACATGCGGACCCAATATGCAGTCGCGCGGGTCGCGTACCCAGAAAATATATTTTATATCCGGAAACATTTTTAACATCCATGGAAACGCAAGTATAGTTTCAGGGAGTTTCCAGCCTTTGTGTTCCGCGTTACTTTCCAATACGGTATGCAGGAAACTTTCAACTAAACGCTTGAACTCCGGTACGGGTTCCATGTTTAAAACCTTTGAAAAATCCCAAGTCATGTTACCTTTATATTCAACAAATTTACCGAATATCCTGCACGCTTCGTACATCTCCTGCGCCGGAATCAAGTCGCCCGAAACGTTGAGCGGTTCCCCCATATAAACCCCGCTTGCCGAAAGCGTATGCGACATTGAACGCGTTCCCGAATGTCCGCGCCCTATTACTGTTACCATCATAATTATCAACTCCATAATTTTTTATTTAAGTATAAAAATGATACCACATAAAAAATATTTTGTCAATCATTTCATTAAAACATTGCAATTTTGAATAACTTATGTTATAATATAAACAGAATTGTAAAACAATGGAGGTTATTAAATGGCGATCAAAGTTAGAGTTCTCTATTATTCAAATAAAGGAAAAATGATTTCCTTTGCAGATGCGATTTGCGCTAAACTCGATTGTAAATCGGATTCCATTCCGCCGGGATATCCCTGCGAAAACGAAAGGCTTGTCATTTTAGGAATCAGCTGCGGCAAAGAAATTCCCGACATATGCCGTATGTTTGTTCAGGGACTAAACAAAACCCGCGCGCACAACGTTGCGATATTCATGGACGGACCGAAAGAAAGCGCCATGAAAATAAAGGATTATTTAGCTGACATAGGTACAAAAACCATTGGCGACGTTTATTATGTCAAAGGCGGACTGCCTTTGAAATTCTTAAAGAGTATTACCGAGGAAGAACGTGCGGGTATCGTTGACTGGGCATTGAAAATATATAACGAGTTGAATCAGTAATATTGAGAAAATGTTAATTAACCATAATTAAACGATTATAAAATAAGCAGGGTAGTAATGTACCCTGCTTATTACCTACACAATTTATGTTAAGGTGATAATAATGTACATTAAACGCATAGTAACAATGATTTTGATATTAGTATTCGCTTTCAATATATTAATCTCGTGCAAATCCAAAAA
>WREN01000101.1 GCA_009779295.1 Oscillospiraceae bacterium
GTGCTGCCTTTTTAAAAAAATATCTTGTATATTAATTGCTTTTGTGTTACAATTATAAAAATACCTGAACACACGAAGGTCAACGGCGTATCGCGTGCATAAAAATTATATAAAAGGAGATGATGGTATGACAAACCGCGAATTGTTCCACGCCACCATGAGACGTGAGAATGGGGATAAACTTCTTCATTTTGAACTTGCTTTTAACGTTCCTTATAAGAAATGGTACGAGCAGGGCATGCCTTCACATGTGCAGCCCGGATGGTATCCGATTCTGAATGAGGCTGAGAATCTGTACGACCATTTTAATGTTACGGGGATTCTTTTTACACCCGATCACCCACAGCCCGGCGAATGGCATAGTTACAGAGAATACTGTATTCCGGGGTATGAATATAAAGTATTGTCAGACGATGGTAAAAGAATGGTTTCAATAAATGATCTGGGCAATACTATGGTTTCGATAAGCCCTAAAGTGCAAGTTGACCGCAACGACGGCGCGCATATAGGTTCGCCGCCCCACGAAATCGATTTTGCTGTCAAGACAAGGGAAGATTACGAAAGAACCCGCCGCTTGTTTACCGGAAACATAGAACAGCGTTACTCAAAAAGCTGGATTGAACGCAGCGCGCCGGTTTTCAAAGAACAGACAGATCACATATCGATGTTATGGACTACCGGCCCTTACGCTTTCCTGCGGACTATCCTCGGAACCGAAACGGCGATGACCGCGCCATATGAAGACCCCGAATGGATAAGGATGATGCTTAGCGATCATTTGCGGAAATCGATGGAAGCGGCGGAACCGATCATACGCGAAATCGGATATGACGCGTCCTTTGTATGGGAAGATTGCTGCGGTAAGTCGGGACCTTTCATCGCGCCCGCTATGTTTGACGAGGAGTTCGCGTGGTGGTACAGGGAATGGAAAGATTTCACCAAATCGATGGGTATTCCGTGGGTAATGCTCGATACCGACGGTGACCCGACCGCGTTAGTCAGCCGTTGGTATGAAAACGGCGTGGACTGTATGCACCCGTGGGAAGTAAATTGTGTAGATATTTTAAAAATCGCCGAAGATTTTCCGAATTATATTTTAATGGGCGGCATTTACAAGCATATGTTCGAGCCGGCGCATCCCGGACAAGTCGGAAGGTTCAAAACTACGGATATCTGCGAAGCGATAGACGCGGAACTGGAACGGGTCGTTGCGCCGATGCGCAAACGCGGCGGTTATTTTCCTTCGCTGGATCACGCCGCGCATTCGGCTGTCAGGTATAAACATTATAAATATTACAGCGAAAGAATGATGGATTACGGAAAAGCTAATACTGTAAAACGTTTTGGGAGGTAATAAAAAATGGTTTCATTTAAAGAAAAAATGTGGATATGGGGTCATGACGCGGGTCAGCATAACGGGATCTGCAATATCACCGGGTTAAGCAAAATGAGTCCGCTCGAAGGGGCGATGTATCTTGGCGTTCCGAATATGTGCCGCGTGATTCACGGCAATATGCCCGAACCGCCGTTTGAAAGGGATGCACTTGCGCTCGATGTATTGGATAACGTTGTCTGGTCGATAATTGGGGACGGCGGTTCGGCAAGAAATTACGGCGGTCATTCGGATATTGACGATGTAGTGGAAGTAGCGAAAAACCACCCGAATATAATTGGCGGAATTATGGACGACATATATCATCCTCCGAGACTTGCGGGTTATACTCCCGACATGCTGACGGAATACAAAAGGAAGATGTGCGACGGTGTCGGGCGCGATATGCAGCTTTGGACAGTTGTTTATGTCCATGAGCTTGACAGAGAAGATGTCATTCCGTTCCTCGCCGAATGTGACGTAGCGTCGCTTTGGACTTGGACGTTAGCGGAACTTCCCGCGCTTGAGGAGAATTTCGCCAAGTTCCGCGAGATATGGGGATATGACAGACCCCTCTACGGCGGATGTTATCTGTGGGCATATCCAGACGGACGCCCGATGGATCTTGATTTGTTAAAAAAACAGCTTGATACATATTACAAATGGATCATCGAACACAAACTCGACGGCGTGATATTCTGTTCCAATACGATTTGCGATATTGGTCTTGAATCGGCTAAGATTGTTAAGGACTGGATCGCCGAACATAAAGATGAAATTATATAAAATATTGGGGGTAAATAAAAATGTTAAAAGCAATCTCGCTCTTATTAATTTTAGTGATAGCGGTAACTTTTCTCGCCGGCTGTCAAGAAAATTCGGCGGATGTCGCAAACGATGAAAAATCCGGCAATACGGGGGTAAACCTGAACGAAACGACTTCGGGAAATTACGAAAGCGAAATCGAATATCTTGACCTCGGCGGATATGAGATAAGTTTCGTAGTCCGCGGCGGAACAGGAGGATATGCTTCATTCTACTGTATCGATTTATTTTCCGAAGGGTATAACGGCGACCTTATAAACGACGCCGTTTACGAGCGGAATCTATTCCTTGAGGAAAAATACAATTTCAAAATCAAGCAAACTTATGCTGAACATCCAACTTTCCCCTCTGATGTTCTGCGCAATTCTGTTTTAGCGCAGGAGGATGTTTACGACGTCGCTTATGACAGCCTCAGTATGACGATGCCTATGGCAGGCGAACAAATGCTGACGGATATATACACGCTGCCATATATAAACTTTTCAAAACCGTATTGGTATGAAAATGTAAACGAAGACTTATCGATCGGCAATAAACTTTATATGACATACGGCGAGCATATGCTTTCGGTAAACGCGGGATTATACGGCGTGTTTTTTAACAAACAAATAGCGGATGATTTTAATATCGAAAATTTATACGACGCAGTCCGTAATAACAAATGGACAATCGAAAAATATTATAATCTGTGCAAAGACATCGCTTATGATTATAACGGCGACGGCATAATGGATTACCATGATTTTTGGGGAACTCAAACCCAAATGCACAACGCGTATACATTTTTTATTGCGTCAGGTGAAAAAATTGTTTCAAAAGATGAAAACGACTATCCGGTTCTGTCATTGAACAATCCGCGAGCGATAAACGTATTGGAACTTACAGGCGACTTTTTAATGGATACGAATACTACAATGCAAGTCAATAGCTGGCCGCAGGATGTTTGGGGGTATATAGGTTCTATATTTAAGGAAGAGCGTTCTTTATTCGTGGAAGGCGCAATCATGCAAGCTCCTGCAATGCGCAATTGGGATTTCGATTTCGGAATACTGCCCAATCCAAAGTATGAAGAAAATCAGGACAGATACTACCATACCCCGAGCGTATGGAACACGTCATTATTGGCGGTACCTGCAACAATCACGAACCCCGATAAAATCGGATATATTTTAGAGATACTCGCGGCGAAGTCCGTTGACACATTGACTCCGACATATTATGATTTGCAGCTTACAAACAAAGTGATGCGCGACGATGAATCAGGAAAAATGCTCGATATTATGTTTTCGTCCGTTGCGTTTGATATAGGCGCGGCGTATGATTTCGGCGGAATGTTCAACGTAGTTTTGAATGTCGGGACTAAAGCCGCGAATTTCGCGTCTGCATACGCCGCGGCAGAAGGAAATGCGCAAAAAGCTATTGATAAATTAATTGAAACTTTAGAAGGGGAATGAAAAAATGAAACAAATATCAATAATTTTATTAATCACTATACTTCTCGGCATATTAATATCCTGCGGCGAAAATGAAGTTAATCCTCAATCATCAAACGACCCAAACAATGATGCGGCCGAATCCGGAGAAATAAGTTTCGAAAACCAAATCGAATATATGAATCTCAGCGGGTATGAAATAAGATTCGTTGTGCGCGGCGGTACCACGGGAGATTTGGCTGTCTTCGACTGTATCGACTTATATGCGGACGAATTGATCGGCGACCTTATAAACGACGCCGTTTACGAGCGGAATATTTTTCTCGAGGAAAAATATAATTTCAAAATCAATGTAACGACTATCGCTGTTCCGGATTATCCCGGTAATGTTATACGCAGGTCTGTTATGTCGAGCGAAGATTTATATGACGTTGCGTATGACGGTTTCAACTGGACGCTTTCCATGGTTCAGGAAAATATGCTGACGGATTTATATACGCTGCCGCATATTAACTTTTCAAAACCGTATTGGAGGGAAAATATCAATAAAGATTTGTCACTCGGAAACAAACTGTATTTAACTTTCGGCGAGCATATGCTTTCGATAAACGCGGGATTATACGGCGTGTTCTTCAACAAAGCAATAGCGGAAGATTTAGATGTAGAAAATTTATATAATACCGTCCGTGACAATAAATGGACTATCGAAAAATATTATAATCTTTCAAAAGGCGTAGTCACCGATCTGAACGGCGACGGAATTTTTGACTTTTACGATTTATGGGGAACTACAACTCAAACGCATAACGCGTACACGTTTTTGATTGCGTCGGGAGAAAAGATCGCCGATAAAGACGAAAACGATTTCCTTGAGCTTTCATTGAACAATCCGCGAGCGGTAAGCGTGCTGGAACTTTCCGCCGAATTTTTAATGGATAAAACCGCTACGATGATAGTCGATCCTGATGCGGAACGTTTATGGCGCATATTCCCGGAAGGACGCGCTTTATTTTCGGAAGGAGCTTTGATGCAAACTCCCGGTATGCGCAATATGGAAGTAGATTTCGGAATACTGCCGAACCCAAAATTTGAAGAAACGCAGGAAAGGTATTACCATACCCCGAGCGTATGGAACGCTTGTTTAATGCTCGTACCCGTAACGATCACACAGCCTGAAATAATAGGGTATATTTTAGAATTGCTCGCGGCGAAATCTACCGATACATTAACTCCGGCATATTACGATTTGCAGCTTACTCACAAATTAACGCGCGATGAAGAATCGGGGAAAATGCTTGATATTATGTTTTCAACCGTTACTTTTGACATGGGAGCCGCGTTTAATTTCGGCGGTCTTTTAAGTATGGTTATAAATGTCGGCGCGAGAGGGACAAATTTTGCGTCGTCATATCAAAGCGCGGAAAACAGGGCGCAAGTTGAAATCGACAAACTGACAGATGTTTTAAAAGGAGAATAAAAAATATGGAAAAGATTAAAAACGGCAAAGTATTCATTTGGATGCAGCTTTTGGGGTTCGACCGCAATGACCCCGACCGGGGAGCGGAGCGGTTTCTGAATCAGACCGGATTCGTTCCAGACGGCGCGTGCGCGTTGCTGTTTCACCCGGATTTCGTACATCAGCACCGCGGAATGGATGAGGAATACGAGTTGTCGCCCGATAACTGCTCGTATTTCGGTATACCCAAAAACAAAGAACGCGAACGTCAGCCGTGGACGAACTATAATTTGCGTGAATTAGCGCACAATTTAAAAGCCAAAGGCACGGGTTTATACGCAGGTATCATGGGATGTGCGACAAATAACGCTTTTCATCAGGAGTGGTACAACGACCATCGCGAAATATTAGGCGGATGGGGCGGGCACTGTCTGCTCAAGCGGTTTAAGGACGGTACTTGGTACGAGGACTTTTTCATCGATAAACTTTGCGAAACATTGAAAGATTACGGTTTCCGCGGTGTTCATCTCGCGGACAACCTGTGTCCGAACGGTAATATTTACTACGGCTATTACTGTACAGATATGGTTACGCAGTTCATCGCCCATACCGGATTCGAATTTCCGGATGGTATAGTTAACGCTGAAACGGACGAGGTTCGCCAGAAATGGATCTGGAAAAATATCCGGGCTGAGTGGATCGAATTTATGTGTTGGAGATGGGAACAATTTTTCATAAAATGCTGCGCCCGCGTACACGAAATCGGCTGCGAAGTCATGACACTCGGAATGTACTGCACCGACCCGTTTGAGACTAAATACTGTTTGGGGACGGACTTGGCGCGAATCATGAAAGCGGGCGTTGACTACCTGACTGCCAACATACTGCCGACAAGTTGTTATATGGCGATTCCCGGTACGGATTACTATTTTCACCGTTACATGGCGATCGCGCCTACAACGGCGGCGCATATTAAAGACGGTCACCTTGTGTCGATGGTCGGCTTACAGGATGCGACGGAGGAATGGGACGTTATGAAGCACATGCCGTGCCTGCACGAACGCGACCTATACACGATGATGACGTATCAGGTTGCGGACGGCAACGGCACGAAACGCGCGCTGGAAGGTTACTTTTTGTGCCTCGGCGACGGAATTCCGCGCGCAGACTGGGACGTTGAGCGCGAAAAGATAGAAATCGCTCTGTCCGCCGATGTTGAGAGCGTGTTATCGCCGTGTATGCTGTGGTCAGAATTCGCTTACGAAAAGATGTTACGCGAATATATCACCACACGTCGTTGGACGCCGTTCAAACTGTTCTACGAGATGAGCAAAGCCGGCGTTTTGTGCGGCGGCTGCGTAACGTCAGACGCGCTTGAGAGTTATCGCGGAACGTTGCTGATACCCGATTTTGATATGCTGTCCGAAGAGGAAAAACTGCTTGCAGCGAAATACAAAAACGGCGCGGTTGTTTGCACCGTACCCGCCGGATTTGATTTAACCCCTTATAACATACAGCCGGCGATTCAGATTACAGATCGTTTCAGCAAACATCCGCTGTCAGCGTTTATGTTCGGAGCGGATATAAATCAGGAAACGATAAATAAGATTGAAGCGTTGTTGTCCATCGACGACGGCAAACCGAATATGGAATGTGAACCTGCGGACGCACCGGAATTCACGATGACGCTGTTCGATACGCTGCCGTTTGTGAAAGTGACTGCCGGATTCCGTGACGCCGTTGCGCTGCTGCTTAAAGAATCCCAAGACGGTATGATTGCGTGCGACAAGCCGTATCTGGCGTACCGGCTGAGAAACGGCGCGTGGAGATTCTATATCTACAATGATATAGATACAAAATACAGCCATGCGTTCGTCGAAATAGACCGTGAGGTTTCCGATGTGCGTATCGTATCCAGTTTCCCTGTTCTGCCCGTGCGCTATGTAGATAAAAAGGGCGGACAATTGATACACTTTTACAACAAAGAAGCTGTATATAAGCAGAGTTTCGAAGTGAAATTACAACCGGGCGGCGTGACTATATTAGATGTTTTCTTCTAAAAAATATTATGTTTTTAAGGAGTAATATGCGAATATTTTTATTAGAGGACGATATATCCCTGCAAAAAGGGATCGAATTAAAACTTAAAAAAGAAGGACATCAAGTAGTATGTTTCGGTAATATTTCATCTGCTTTGAAGGAAATTCACAATCCTTTTGATATGGCAATCTTGGATTTGAACCTGCCGGACGGAAGCGGTATGGAGATTTGTGGTGAATTACGGAAAAGTCCGTCTGCGCCGCATATCCTTGTTCTTACATCCAACGATGCGGAAACGGATATAGTCATGGGATATGAGATGGGCGCGGATGATTATATGACGAAACCTTTCAGTCTCTCAGTATTGCTGTCAAAGGTGAACGCCGTGCAAAGACGTGCAGGACAAACAAGTAATTTATTATTTAATGCCGACAAACAAACAGTCGAAGTGTATGGGCAGACAATCCCGTTGACGCGTAACGAATGGCGGCTGTTCTACGCTTTATGGCAGCACGCCGGACAAACATTAACAAAAGAAAAACTCCTCGAAGTGTTGTGGGATATCGACGGCGA
>WREN01000102.1 GCA_009779295.1 Oscillospiraceae bacterium
AATGACTGCCCGTCGATCAGACGTTTATAATGTTCCATATATTTTGCAGCGTCACATCTAAACCATGAATTATTGTCATAAGAAATCTCGAAGATTCTTTGGATAACGCTTGCGAATTTTTCATCGCCTATCAGGGTATACTGCGGAATATCGTCTTTCGTTTTTGCAATCGACTGTACTCCTGCGCCTATCCAGAAGCCCGGTAAAATGTTTTTTGGATCCGAAACAATACCGTAATTGTCGTTTTCATCCATGATACCGTCGCCGTTCAAATCGATGACTGCCGCTTTCGCCATTTGGTCGTATTTATCGAAAGTCCAGTTCCCGGTACTCACCATTTCGTATGGGTCGTCCAATTGCAAATCCAGAATCATTTGTTTATCAAAAGTCAGTATCTGCGTATAATCGTAAACAGATAAATTAAACGCGCCGTATGCGAAAACCAATTCGCCGCCGATACTCAGACAGTCGTTCATAGATTGGCTCCAATAAGGTTTATCGAGGTTGATATTCGGCAATTCCGAAATTTTATAAATCACGCCTTCGGGACCGTACATTAAAGCGTAACGGTCAATAGCGATATATAACTCATAGTCGTCTATCCCCGCCATAACGTTGAGTGCGACGATCCGTCGTTCGTTGTCCGCGCTCAGAGGGATTAAAGTTTGCGAAAATTTAACGTTGAAGCGCTCTTCAATACTACGGTTTCTGGCGAACGCAGCGTCGTTGATCAAATCGCCGGTGTCTTCATCCGCATAATATGCAAGCGTCAGCCATGTTTGGTCCAATACGTTCATTCGGAACGGCGCGCCGTTAAAATTATAATCCGGCAAATCATCCGCGTAAATATCAGCGAGATCAACGATAGTTTCTGAAACATCATTCTCCCCCCCTGATTGTAAATTATTACCATTTTCGTTGTTCTGACAAGCAATAAACGCCGAAACAATGCAGAAAACCGTCAAAATCAATAATACAATTCTTTTCGTCACGTAATATACACCTCACTATTTTTATATAAATATTATAGCATAAATTATAAATTTTTTCAAGTAGGAGAAATGAAATGAGAAATATTATTATTGTAATTTTAATTTTATTAATAACCGGATGTGTTTCACCGGAAATACAAACCGAGGAAACGACAACGTCTGAACAAACATCTGAATTAATCCAGCAAAACGATCCCGAATTCGCGGAGCATCACAAAATCACCGCCGAAGAAGCGAAGAAAATCATGGACAGCGGTGAAGAATATACCCTGCTCGACGTCCGCACCGATGCCGAATACAATGAAGGGCATATTGAAGGCGCGACCCTGATTCCCGATTACGAAATCAAAGACCGCGCCGAATTGGAATTGCCGGATAAAACCGCGTTGATTCTTATTTATTGCCGCAGCGGGCGCAGAAGCGCGAACGTTGCATACGAACTTGCTGCTATGGGTTATACGAAAGTTTATGACTTCGGCGGGATTATCGATTGGTCGTATGAGATTGTTAGGTGAAAAACACCCGCCGCTACGGCGGCACCCTCTTTACAAAAGAGGGCAAAGAAAAAAGTTTCAATCTCCGCCCTCTTTCGTAAAGAGGGTGGTCCCGCAGGACCGGGTGTTTTACTTCCCTCTCTTCCCCATCATAACCGCAGTCAACCCTCCCAGCGCAAAGCATACGATTCCCGTAAGCGTCGCGATATTCAACCCGAATCCGTCGGGGAACAACGGCAGAACCGAACCTATCACCATGCCGATTATAGCGCTGTATATTATTATTTTAAATTTTTTTATAACAAGTAAAATCAATTTCGCGCCTACGACGATTCCGAACAATATGCCGATTACCGCCGGAATCAGTACCGCGAGGTCGAAAGTTTTTAACGATTCCATAAACAAATCATAAACGCCGAATGCCACCAGCACGAACGCGCCGGAGATTCCCGGCATTATCATGGCGATCGCCGCAATGAAAGAATACAACGTTATCCATAACGTGAAGTTGATATTAACAGAATTTGCTGTCACGCCAACCTTTTCGATGAAGAAAAGTGAAACCACCAACGCAAGCCCCAATAGAAACGGCAGGATACAAAACGGCTTGAATTTCGTTTCCTCCGTTGCTATTTTTGTAATGAGCGGGATCCCGCCTAAAATCAAACCCATGAAGAACAGATTGATTTGGATTCCGAAGCTGTGGAGCAGAAAAGTTATTACGTAAGCGAATCCGAAAATCCCCGCCACGGTACCGATTCCGAAAAACAACAAGAAGAAGAAATGTTTTTTTATCTCCTTGAAATTGAGCGCGAACGCTTCGCATACCGTATCGTAACAACCGAAAATCACCAGGAACGTCCCTCCGCTCAACCCCGGTACGATATGCGCCGCGCCGTAAACTATTCCGTAAACCAATCCGAAAATGTTGCGCAATAACAAATTATTCACTCGCTTTAAAATTATATATCGGCTTGATGATCGCCGCGATCTCAACCGTGTCGCCGATTATGTCAACGATGTCGTTCATACTCTTGTACGCCATCGGCAGCTCGTCGAGGGTGTCTTCGCAGACGCTCGTCGTAAATATTCCCTGCATACTCGTTTTATATTCGTCCATTGAAAATTCCGATTTCGCTCTCGTGCGGCTCATCAAACGCCCCGCTCCGTGCGGCGCGGAATTGTTCCAGTCGGCGTTGCCTTTACCGTAACCGATGATACAACCGTCACGCATATTTAATGGTATCAACAGTTTCTTACCATTATCGGCGTTTATCGCGCCTTTGCGAATGATTTTGCTTTCGGTATCGATGTAGTTGTGAACGGTTTCAAAGCTGTTTTCGAAGTTATCGGTTATTAGTTTCGCGATATTGTATCTGTTCAGAACGGCATATTCCTGACATATCTCCATATCGTGCAGATACTCGTCTTTATACTTTCCGGTCAGGTACGCCAAATCTTTCGGTATGCCGCAATCCTGCGCCTTGTATTTCGATTTCAATTCTTTTATCGCCTGCTGCAATTCACTCCTGCGCCCCTGCGATTTATACTCGGCGATCAAACGCTCCTGTTCTTCAAGGATTTTGTCTTTACCGCATAATATATCGTATGCCAAATTCTGATAATATTCCGCGACCTGCTTGCCGAGATTCCGGCTGCCGGTGTGGATTACAAGATACTTGTTGTTATCGTTATCAATATCCACCTCAATGAAATGGTTGCCGCCGCCGAGCGTACCGATACTGCGCTCGATGCGTTTCGTATCGTTCAATTCGCGGCAGCATTTTAATTCTTGCAGCTTATCAAATCTGCAAACCCTGCCCTCGTGGACATTCTTACCGCTCGGAACACGCTTTCTGATGGTATCGTCAAGCCGCTGCAAATCCAACTCGCACTTGCCCAATTCAATCGTGAGCATACCGCAGCCGATGTCAACGCCCACGACGTTCGGGATAACATAATCGCCGATCGTAGAAGTGAATCCGATTACACAGCCCTTTCCTGCGTGAACATCCGGCATGATGCGGATTTTTTCACCGCGGAACGATTTCTGCTCGGATAATAATTCAATTTGTTGTTTCGCTTCGTCCTCAATGACGGAAGCGTATATTTTTACGTTGTTCATAATTTTTTACTCGCTTAAAATAGCATCGAATATTTTCTCATAATTTGCGAGGATAGCTTTCTCTTTTGACGCGTAATACGACGCTAAATCCGTAGTTTTCGCTACAATCATAAACGGGAACGTCCAAGTTGCGCCTTTCCAATCGTCGAAAATATATCCAAAATCGTACATAACGCCTGCGTAGATGATGTCAAGCATACTGCGCGTAACTTCGTCGCGCGCGTATTTTATTCCGAGCGCTTGATCATAAAATACCGGGATTATCATTTTGTAACTCTCTGCCGATAACGCTTCAACAATAGTACCGATAAGAGTTAAATTCGTCGCTGTTTTGGGTACGCAAAGCGCGCCGTTTGAAGCGTCCATATGCGTATAGTAGCCATCCTGCTGTTCATTCCATTTCGGGTACGGTATTATACCGAACTCAAACTCTACATCTCTGAACCCTATCAGCGAAGTAGTTCCGCCGCAAATTATAAACGCTCTTCCATCTCTGAACATCGGAGTTCCTTTTTCATTATATACGTCGTAATATCCGATAAATGATTTATTGTCATCATAAATCAATGAATATACTTTTTGGATCATATTGTGAACGAGTTCGTTGTTGATGTTTATTATCGGATAACCGTCGGAACCGAGTATAACGGACTCATGGTTGAAGCCGTACATAAAATTCAACGTCGTGTTGTCATTGTTTAAAACAAGCCCGAATTGGTCGTCTTCATTGAAAATTCCGTCGCCGTTCAAATCTCTCGGTACCTGCTTGATTATATTATCCATATAATCGATCGTCCATCGGTTTTCGGTTACGACTTTGTACAAATCCTCAAAATTATAATCAGCGATATAATTCTTATTGAACAGCATCGCAAACGCTGAAGCCATCCCATTATTTAGACTGCTTGCCGTTAAAAATTGTTTGCCGAAAATACGCGTTGATTCAATAATCGCTTCATTCCACCACGGCTTATCGAAATTAATCCGCGGCACTTCGTTCCAATCTATAAGGAGCTTTTCCGTGATAAAAGTAGGGATACTCGTGATAGTATGCGGGACAAGGAGATCGTGTACGTCTTCGTTCGCAAGTATTGCCGTGCGAGCTTTCGTTGTTATTTCCACTATACCGGGAACGGCGTCACATAATATATTTACATTGAAGCGCTCTTCGATTTTTCTGTTGCGCGCGAAAACGATGTCGTTGATAATATCGCCGGTTTCTTCCTCTATATAGTATCTTGCGGGAAGATGGCTTAGAATCCGGAAATCATACCCGCCGAAATCATCAACCGGCAAATCGTCGCTGATAAGCAGACGGGGGTCTATTTCATCCTCAGGCGCGGCGGCGGTTTCCGTTTTCTGCGTCTGATCGGCGGAACCTTTATTTTCGGAACAAGCCGTGAATATAAAACTTACCATTATACAAGCTAAAACTAAAGCTGTGAATTTTTTCATAATATTTTAACCCCCAAATATTTTTATTCTTCCAAAATAGCTTTGAATATATTATCATAATTCGTGAGGATCGCCGATTCATTTTTCGCGTAATAGGATGCTAAATCCGTACTTTTTGCCTTAATTAGATTCGGGAATACCCAAGTCGCGCCTTTCCAGTCGTCGAAAATATAACCGAAATCGTATAGAACGCCGGCGTAAATAATATCGAGCATATGGCGCGTATCTTCATCGCGCGCGTATTTTATACCGAGCGCCTGGTCGTAAAATACGGGGGTCAGCGTTTTATAACTTTCCGCCGACAACGCTTCAACGACCGTACCGATACGGGTCAGATTCTGTGCCGTCTTTGGAATACAAAGAACGCCGAATGTCGCGTCGATATGAGTATGATAACCATCCTGCTGTTCATTCCACTTCGGATACGGGATTATGCCGAACTCAAACTCAACGTCCCTGAATCCCATCAGCGCGGTAGTGCCGCCGGCATACATAAACGCCCTGCCCTCTTTGAATATCGGAGTGCCTTTTTCATTATATACGTCGTAATATCCGATAAACGATTTATTGTCGTCGTAAATCAAAGAATATAATTTTAGGATCATTTGATGAACAAGGTCGTTGTTGATATTAACTACCGGATAACCGTCGTCCCCGATTAAAACGGATTCATGGTTGAAACCGTACATAAAATTCACCGTCGTGTTGTCATTGTTTAAAACCAAACCGTACTGGTCGTGTTCGTCGAAAACTCCGTCGCCGTTTATATCCATCGGGATTTGCTTGATAATATTGTCCATATAATCGATAGTCCAGCGGTCTTCAAGAACGACTTTGTATAAATCCTCGAAATTGTAATCCGCTACAAAGTTTTTATTGAACAGCATAGCGAACGCAGGCGCTTTTCCGAGATTCCAGCTGCTTGAAGTCAGATACCGCTTGCCGAAAATCTGCGTCGTGTTGATAATAGACTGATTCCACCATGGTTTATCGAAATTAACCCGCGGCACTTCATTCCAATCTATGAGAATATGCGTAGTTATAAAAGAAGGAATACTCGTGATCGAATGGGGTACAAGAATATCGTACAAGTCCTCGTTCGCCAAAACGGCGTTTCTCGCGGCGTTCCCTATTTCAATGATACCGGGCATAGTCGCGCTTACAATATTTACATTGAACCGTTCCTCGACGGTCCTGTTGCGCGCAAACACGGCGTCGTTGACAAGATCGCCGTCCTCCTCCTCAATATAAAACGTCTTTTCCTGATGGTTCAGAATCCGGAAGTTATAACCATCGAAATTATCCGCCGGCAAATCGTCGCTGATACGCAAGCGCGGGTTTATATCGTCCTCAGGCGCGGCGGTTTCCGATCTATGCGTCTGGTCCGCAGTTTCATTGCCTCCGGAACATGCCAACAATAAAACACAAATTATACTAAAAACTAAAAATAAAGCTATAAATTTTTTCATTTTTCACACTCCAATTAAATCAGTTTGTATATATTATACCATATTTCGTGTGAAAATCAAGAGTTTTTTATATTAAAATTGTATCGGCCACGCGCCCCTTCCGAGATAACAGCTAAAACCCGGCAACGAGATTTTCAACGCCTGCGCGGCGCAAATCACCGCGCACAATCCAAGATACCACCAATCGCTGATCTGATATGTCTTGCCGATTTCATCGTAAGGAGACATCTCGGTCGTAAGGATTTCCCGTTCAACCAACTTTTCTAAGCAGGATTGAATCACTTCATCGGTATATTCCGCGTTTATGAGAGCGGATTTAATCATTTCGAAGTTCGCCGGTCCGAATACTTTACGGCGGAGTATTGCGAATAATACTTCAAGTATCCCCGGTTCTGAAAGAAGCTCGAATAAATTCTGCGCAAAGCCTGCCGTTTCAAGATTGACGGACTGCCAGAACTCCCGTTTAACGAAGTTACCGTAGCCGTTAGGTATCAAAAATGAATACCCGTTCTCATTGCAGTTGTGCGAAGCGTGAGCCAACTTCCCAATTTGGGGCTGCATGAGTCCGTCGTGCAAGGCGTGGTAAATGTTGAACGCCCTGTCAAACCCCTGAGACTGTCTGCTGTCGAAAATATAATCGTGGACGGAATCGCAAATGCTCGCGCTTACATTCCGTCCGAACAACTTGTCTACCGAAACATTTAAAAAATCGGCAATCGCGGGAAGTAATTCCGCATCCGGCGCACCGCCGTTCTCCCATTTGCTGACAGCTTGCGCCGAAACCCCGACGGCGTTCGCGAGTTCCTCCTGCGTAGAACCTTTCGCTTTTCTGAATTCCAATATGTTTTGACCTATTGACATTTTATAAAACCTCCGTTTATAATATTTTATAATTCTATTATAACACAAACGTCGGTTGAGTACAACGGAGGCTTTTTTGATATTTTTCAACTTTTATTTTATTCAAATTATTTCCCAACCATTTAAATTCTCGCGGTACTTAATTAGTAACAAAGCATTCCTGTAATGAATGAAAAACGACTTTGAAAAAAATAAAAACCTTTGATAATATAGATATATAAAAAAACATATCGAAATCAAAGGAGACAGAAAATGAAAAAAGGAATAAACG
>WREN01000103.1 GCA_009779295.1 Oscillospiraceae bacterium
GACAGGCTGAACGATAAAGTTTCGGCGTACAGCAGAGGTATGACCCGCAAGTTGCTCCTTTCAAGAGCGGTCATGACGAAACCGGCACTGGCGGTGCTTGACGAGCCGACGAGCGGACTTGATATTATCAACGGGCTTGAAATCCGGAATCTAATTAAGCAACTTGTAGTCGAAGAAAACATGAGTTTTTTAATCTCCGGGCATAATATGCTTGAGATCGAATATGTTTCGAACCGCGTGGCAATCATCGATAAAGGAATTATCCACGCAACAGGAACTCCGGCAGAATTGAAAGAAGAATTCGGTTCTGATAATCTTGAAGAAGTATTTGTTAAGGCGGTGAAGGGAAATGGCTAAATTTTGGACATTGTTGAAAAAAGAAATACGCGACATATTATCTCCTCAAACTATCATACCGATAGTAATAATAGTTGTTTTGTTTTTAGTAATGGGCAGTTTCATGAGCGGTATTATAGAAGAAGCAGGCGGACCAACCGAAGGCGCTGAAGTTACCGCAAAAAATACGATTGCTATTATTGATATAGAAAAAACTGAAAGCAGTAATTATTTTATTGAAGCGTTTAAATCCATTGGATATAATATTTTGATACCAAACACAAACGATCCGGCGGAAGCGTATAACATACATAAGAACGAATTTGAAGTGCTGATGGTTTTGCCGGAAGGGTTCGGCGATATTTTATCCGGTAAAGGCGAAGAATCAGCAGTAATCGATATATACAGCGATATAAAAAGTTTTTCGCTTATGACGATGATAGGCGGAATGGCAATAAACGAAATTGTCAATTCCATAAGCAGTTCAATATCACAGTCTTTGATCCGGGAAAACCTTGTACCCGGCGCACCGGATTTTGCGTTTTTATATAATCCGATCTCAACCGTGGAATACACGCGCGTAAACGATAAAATCGAACAGGTTCCCGGTATGTTTGTAGTGAATATGGTATCATCGCAAACGGTATTTATCCCGCTTGTTATATTCGTCATCATCATTTTTTCGGCGAATACTCTCGCAGCTTCCGTTACAGGTGAAAAAGCGGATAAAACGCTGGAAACTCTGCTTACTACGCCCGTAAAACGTATAAATATCCTTATCGCGAAAATAGTCGGTGCAAGTTTGATTTCGATCGCTTATGCCGTAGTATTCATGTTATCGATGGGCGGAATGATGGGTGGAATGGGGGAATTTGATGTAAGCGATACAGTCAATATGACGGAAATTATGGAAAATTTGGGTATATCGTTCAACGCGACGGCTTATATCGTTTTGGGCATATCGCTGTTCTTATCGATAATAATCGGTTTGGCGTTTGCGATACTCACAGGAATATTGGCGGAAGATCTAAAAAAACTGAACGGGCTTATAATGCCTATGATGATACTGCTCATGGTTCCGTATCTTATTTCAATGTTCGTTGATATAAATACTCTGCCTATGGCATTCAGGATAATCATGTATATAATACCGTTTACGCATACGTTCACGGCGGTGGGGAACTTGTTCACTTCGAATTTTTTACTGCTCGGAATAGGTTTAGGGTATCAATTGATATTCTTAATTTTCTCGGTAATATTCGTAACCCGGATTTTCGGCAGCGATAAAATATTTACATTGAAAGTTAATTTCGGGATGAAGAAGAAGAGTAAGGAAGTTAAGGAGTGATATATAGATGATCGGAGATGATAATAGCATGAATAAATTTCTATCTATTCTAACAGTAATAACAATTATTCTCTCAATTATGTTTGTTTCCTGCGAAACGGAATCAATGAAAGATGGTGAAGAATCAACTCAGGACGAAACCGAACAAATTAATACTACTGAACAAGAACAGGAGATACCGGACGAAACAGACATAACCGAAACGAAAAAATATTTAGAGGATAATTATGATAAATTTAATATTGACGGTTCTACTTCAATGATTCCTTTACATCAGTCGTTGAATGATTTATTCAGTTCTGGAAATAAAAACGTGGTACACAGCAAAACGGTAGACGCTTTCGAAAAATTTATCACCGGAGAAAATGATATTTTGTTAGGCGTTGATTACAGCGACGAACTGCTTGATATAGCCAAAGCCAATGGAATAGATTTGGTAAAAATTGAAATAACGCGCGAAGCTTTTGTTTTCCTGATAAATATTAACAATCCGGTCAAGAGTTTAACAATCGACCAGATAAAAGATATTTACAGCGGAAAGATTACAAACTGGAGCGAAGTCGGCGGCGAAAACGCCAAAATCAAAGCGTATCAGAGGAACAGCGATTCGGGTTCGCAGATGCGTATGGTCAAGTTTATGGGAGATACCTTGCTTGCGGAACAGGATGTCGAGTATATCTCAAGTATGGGCAGCGTCGTCGAAATAATCGGGAATTACGACGGGGGCAAATATTCGATCGGGTATAATATGTACACGTTTACGGAAAAACAATATATGAATGAAAACATCATATTACTGGACGTGAACGGAGTAAGCCCGAACGACGGGACGGTATTTGACGAAGCATATCCTATCGTTATATATAATTATATCTATTATAACGTAAATAACGAATCGGCGGGTGAATTTGCCGAAAACTTATATCTTTATTTAATGAGCGGCGAAGGGCAGAAGTTAATTAGCGATTCCGGTTATGTAAACCTAAACCAAAACCTTGACAGAAATAAAAGTATTGAAGTCCCTTATGAATATGAAGATGTAGAATTTATTGATTGGCTGGGTTTTTACAATGAAGAAAAAGGCGAATATTATGCTAACGACTGGGATACCGGAGAGCTTTTGATTTTTTATAATTACGCCGATTATGTGTTGCATGGTACAAAGTACATAGATGACGAAAAAGCAAGGGAATATTTAATGCTTATCTTTAACTCCGACATACCAAAAAATCCTTATACTGCCGGATTGTATGAAGACGGTATGATAACATTAAATCCTTGGTTTGACGCTTCGTTCGACCCGGATGATTTTTTCAATTACAAATATGAAAATATGTACTATGCAATGCTGACATATCATATTGAAGAAGATAAATTTGTGCTGACCGCTTCGGATCAAAGAACATTTGATAATTATGTGGATTATTTTGACGGCTTTTCAGCTTATACGGATGTTTATGTGCCGGACGCTGTTTGTGAGATTACATGGGAAGATTTAAAGGACTTGTATTTAAGAACGTTTGAATGGGTTTGGTATGATGGAGAAAACGATGTTGTAATTGAATATATTCAACCTTTTAGGAATTAAATAAAAATGAAAGAAGGATTATTATGGAACAATTTTATTTAAAATTTGAATGGGATGAAGATAAGAATCAAAACAATATCAAAAACATGGAGTATCGTTTGAACAAGCGCAGTTTGTATTTTATGATGAAAATGCTATTGTCGAATACGACGACGAACATTCAAAAAACGAAGACAGATTTATAATTATTGGCGCAGATATTGAATTTAAAATATTAATGGTCTGTCATTGTTACCGTGAAAATAACGAAATAATTAGAATAATTTCGGCGCGTAAAGCAACACCGAACGAACAAAATCAATACAGGAGGCATTTATGAAGGAAGAATATGATTTTTCAAAAGGGGTAAAAAACCCATATTATGCAAAGTTGCATAAAGAAATGACAATATCAGTAGATTCATATTTGATAGAACGTTTAGAAAAAATCGCGGCAGAAAATGGCGTGTCTGTTCAACGTGTTGTGAATCGTATTCTTTATGATTATACAATGCTTGAAAAGAATGGTAAATAATTAGGAACTAAAACAAATGAACGAAAAATGGTATGACAAAACTGTCGAACAGATAGAAGTAAAATTGAATACCAACAGAAACAGGGGTCTTGCGCAGAAAGAAGCGATCCGGCGGCTGAAAGGGCGGGGCGGGAATGTCATATTTCCGATACCAAGGGGTTCGTTCAGGTCGTACATCATCCACATCCTGACCGATTTCACCTCGATCCTGCTCATCATCACCGCCATAATCGCCGCTGTATTTGAGCAGAGTATCAGCGCGGCGGTTATTGTGGGATTGCTTCTTTTGAATTATTCCGTCGCGATTTTCACGTATGTTAAAGCGCAGCGGGTACTTGAAAGCATGGGGCATTACGCGCTGCCGTCGGCGAAAGTCATGCGCGGCGGGCGGTTGTATCTCGTTAAACAGGAACAGCTCGTTCCGGGCGACGTGATTTACTTGTCGGCTGGCGACATCGTTCCGTGCGACGCAAGGCTTATCGAAGCTGACGAATTGAAAGTTCTCGAAGTAAATCTGACTTCGGTAACGCACGCGTCTTTGAAAAAACCGGAATACATCGACTTCAGGGATATAAACCCCTCTCAGCAATTGAACATGGTTTTCGCTTCGACAATCGTGACAATGGGAACCGGAAAAGCGATAACATGCTTGACAGGTGAGGATACTCTCGTGTGCAAAATGGAGAAGAACAGCCCGATCGTCACGCACGAAAACTTAAAAGTTATCGGCATATTGAAGAAATATTGTTCGGTATGGAGTTTGTGCATGATCGGGTTGATATTCGTGCTGACGACGCTTGATTTTATTTTCGGAATCGCTTCAAGAACACTTTTCGACATCTTCTTAACCGGATTAACTCTTGCGGTGGCGTCGATGAGCGAGTTTTACATGGCGTTCGGATATATCATCATCGCTTGCGGAATTTTCAACGCCGTTAAGAAATACAAAGATGTCAACTCCGGCGCGATGATTAAAAACACGTCGAAACTTGAAGTGCTGAAAGATTTAACTTGCTTGGTCGTACCGAAAGAGGGCGCGTTTTCGATCAAAGATATGCGTATTGAACGCATATTTACAAATAACAATATTTATTCTACATATGATCCGAAATTCATCGAAAACTGCAGTCAGGTGATAAAGTACGCGGTGATTTCGACCGGGATTTACGGCAGCAGCGCGCTGATCGCGAATAATGAAACGAACGATAATATCTACACGCCCGAAGAGGACGTTATCATACAAACAGCGGAAAAATTCGGATTGTACAACATCGAATTGGACAACAATTACCCGATTATCGAGCATATGCCTTTGTCGGACAACAGTCTGTTTGAAACTACTTTGGTTAAATTTGAAGGTACATATGTCGTTGCGATACGCGGAGAAGTAAACAAAGTATTGGAAAACTGCAAATATTACTGCGAAAACGGACGGATATTTCCGTTGGATAACGAAAAGCTGACAGATATAAAAATCACGGTTTCGCTTATCTCAAGGGAAGCGTACCGAGTTGTCGGCGTAGCGTCTAAAACGACGATACACACCACTTTGAATCGTTTGGAATCATGTCAGACAGACTTGACTTTCGAAGGATTTATGGCGATACGCGAACCGATGCTTGAGGGCGCGGCGAAGAACGTCTCGAAATGTCAGGCGGCGGGTTTGAAAATCATAATGCTTTGCGAAGACGTGAACATCAACAACCGCAGGCTCGCGGAAGCCGTAGGCATCGCGCACAACTCGACGGACATAATTAATACTTATGAACTCGCGCATATCAAAGACGGATTGTTCCGTGCGAACATTCCGATCTACCGCGTATATGAAGGATTAACAATTGCGCAAAAGCGGTTGTTGATTCAATATTTGCGTGACGACAAAGAAGTCGTGGGCGTTCTGGGGCGCGAACTTGACGAAATAATTTTGCTAAGCGAATGTGACGTAGGTTTCGCGCAGAGCATTACGGTATCGATGAAAGCGGGCAAAGGCGGCGTTGATTTAACGAGCCGACGTATTCCCGTGCAGACGAAAAATTCCAAGTATGTCGCAAAAGGCGGATGTGAAGCGTTAAAATTCAAAGCGGACGTTATTGTTTCCGAAGCCGAGAAACAAGGACGCGGCGGATTTAACGCCATCATAGAAGCGATTGCGTGTTCGAAAGTCATCTACAAAAACCTGATCCGCATGATCAAATATTTACTGACCGTTCAATCGGCGCGGTTGATTATCATCCTGTATTCGATACTGACGCGAGACCTGACGTTTACGCCGATTCAGATTTTATTCAGCGGATTGATTATCGATTTTATGGCTGTAATAATAATCGCGTTCGAAAAACCGTCAAGGGATATACTGAGCCAGAAAGAAGATACCGAAAACCGCCTGCAAAAACCATTGAGCCACAACATACAATCGATAGTATTCGGATTATTCTGGGCGGCTTTGGCTGTAGTTTCAAGACGAATATTGTATAACTTTGACATAACCGAAACGATGGGCGAATTGATTTCGTTTTCATTTGTAAGTTTTTTGGTAACGCAGATAATGGTTCTGATCCAATCGAAGAAAGAAAAAAGTATTTTTATACCGAACATTAAAATCAACGGTATGTTTTTTATCGTGATTTTATTTATGGCAGGATTCATAACGGCCGGAATATTATTTACGGAGATCGGGGTATTGTTCGGCGTTGTAAAAATGAATCTGATGACATGGGGAATAATTGTTCTGCTGCCTTTATGTATGCTTATTATATTCGAAATATATAAATTTATTGTGAAAATTAAGAGAAAATAAAACACCCACAGGCATGGGTGTTTTAATTATTAAAAAATGATAAATTTTTAAAAAACTATAGCTTTATATTTGTTTTTATGGTATAATATTATTTGGATAATAATGAATTTATAATACATTACAGGAGGATCATATTTTATTATGAAAAAAAATTTAACCACGGTACAATTTCGTGGGACAGCGGATCAGGAGGAGCAGCTAATTGCGGTGATTGATAAATACCGCGGGACAAAAGGCGCGATGATGCCGGTATTGCAGGAAGCGCAGGACATCTACGGCTACCTTCCGATCGAAGTTCAAAAAATCATCGCAAATAAAATGAATGTCTCCCTTGAGGAAATATATGGGATCACATCGTTTTATTCGCAGTTCGTTCTCAACCCCAAGGGGGAATTCTCAATAAGTGTATGTCTGGGTACGGCTTGTTATGTTAAAGGTTCGCAGGATATATTGGAGGAAATCGTTTCTGAAATCGGCGTACAATCGGGAAGCACTTCATCAGACGGCAAATATTCGCTGGAAGCAACACGCTGCGTTGGCGCATGCGGGCTTGCTCCGGTTATGATTGTCAATGAAAACGTTTACGGCAGGGTCAAAAAAGAAGAAGTTGCCGGAATTCTCGCGAAGTACAAATAATGGAGGTGCTATTATAATGACTAAAATAACAAGTTTGGATGATCTAAGCGCGATTAAAAGCAATAACATTCTAAGTTTAAGTGGAACACGTATTGTAGTCGGCATGGCTACATGCGGAATAGCGGCGGGAGCAGGTCCGGTATTTGACGCTGTTAATGCGGCTGTAACGGAATTAAATTTAACGGATAAAGTAACCGTTACGCAAACCGGCTGCGTTGGTATATGCCAGTATGAACCGGTTTTCGAAGTATACGAACCTGATAAAGAGAGAGTTACTTATATCCAAATGACTCCTGAAAAAGCAAAAAGAATAATTGAGGAACATATCGGCGGAGGAAAAGTGGTAACAGAATTTACCGTCGGTAATACAGAAAATACCGATAA
>WREN01000104.1 GCA_009779295.1 Oscillospiraceae bacterium
AAGCATAATTAAATATCTCATTGTTTTAAGTCCTCTCGTTTTTTTATTCTGACAGCGGAAATTTGAATTTGTTCCAAAAAATAAAGGACGCTTTTTAACGAAGCGTCCTTTTTCGTGTTTTTTATCATTTTACGTGTTGTATCCGTGAGACTTAGTGTGATTTTAATATTTATATTTATACTTTTCTTTTGCTTTTGGTTACAAAGAATACGCCCGTAGTGATTGTGGCAAACAAAAGACCGAATAAAATGACGGTATTGTCGCCGGTTTGAGGAGCTACCGTGGGCGGCGCAGTAGTAGTTACTTCCGGAGCCGCGGGTTCTTCTTCAATTTCAATTTCGGGTTCCGGTAATACGACCGGGCCGCCGGTTTTGAAGCCGCCAATAAGCGAGTTATAACTATCGCCGATACCGAAAGCGTCAAAGTTGGATCCGTCGTGAATGTCGTCGATCTGGAATTGGAATGAAAATTCTGCGCCTGCTGAAAGCGGAGCTGTAAGAGGGATAGCACATTCAACTATGTAATAACCGCTGCCCTGTGTACCGGCACCTTTGAAACCGGTTACCGGTTCCTGATAGCTGCTGAATCTCTGTGCGTCGCCTGCAGCATAGAACAAATGATGATCCATACCTGCAGCATATTCGGCCATATTAGGACCAGATATTCTGATTTCAAACGCGTCGTTCATGTGAGGATGCGCGTCGGTTGTTAAATAATCACGGTCGCATTGGAAAGGGGTGGCATCATATACTTTTGCTGCTACATAAATGTAGCTGTCATCGTAAAGTATATAGATTTCAGCTGAGTTTGTAGAATTTCCGTCGCCGTATGTTCCGGTTCCGGTTGATCCGTCGGCTTTAACTGTTACGAAAGCACCTTGCAGGTATATATCATCGATTATACCGTCGAGTACCGGTGTGCCTTTAAGAATAGTTTTGCTTGGGTAAGTCGAGACAGAACCTCCATAAACTGCTATGCTAAACATTGTTAAAGTTATTGTCAAAACAAGCAAAATCGCTGCGGGGGGGGTATTTTATTCCTTTTATACATGATATTACCTTCCTTAATAATAATTTCGATTATCTATAAATTTTGTCATGGATGCGGCACAGTAAAATGATTTAAAACACGTGAGGGAAAGCATTTAAATTATTCAGGTCTCTATAATTATCATCTCAAACAATTCTAACTTTTTAATCTTAAACGTTATCCAATTTTTATAAACTGAGTATTTAACTTTGCGGCCGTTCGCTTTGAATACTTTTTGTACGGTAACATCTTTATCCAAATTGAATTTAACGGTGATATTATACACAGGCAACGCGGGAATATTTTCCATTTGATGATTCAAAATACCCACGCAGTAAGAGGATTCGCGTTTATATATCGTATAATCAATGCAATCGGGAGCCGTAATTTTAACGCGCGGTTTTGAGTGTAGCGATTTAATCAAATTCGTGAACAGTTTCAAGTTATCGCGCTGTGGACTGTCCTCTATTACGCCGGATGAATAAATAACTTCGCCTTTGCCGAATTTATTTTTAATGATCGAAGGCGAATCCGTATCCGTCCACGGAGGATTGCTCAAAGCGGTAATAAAATCAGTCATGTTATCGGCGTTGGAATACGGGAGTTTAACTTTCGCGATAACTTCCGTTCCTTCACGGGGCGTTATCTTGTGCTGTGTGCTGTTTAACATATGCGGATATTTTTCCGTATAGTTATCGAAGATTTTCTTATTCTCATTGACAGGCACGATATAAGTCGGGAACATCTCGTGCGAACCGTTATAATCCGCGCCGATAACGTCCGCGAGCATAAAGTTATCCATCAGTACGCCGTCGTTGCGTAACAGAGAAGTCATACCGCTGATATAAATCTTGCCGCCGTTATTAACATACTCGCGTATCGCGGCAACTTCCTCTTCGTTCAGCATCGGCAGGTCCGGCAAAATTATTACTTTATAGTTTTGCAGTTCACCTATATTTTTCCTTGTCAGGATGTCATAATCGATATGCTCGCGGCTCAATGCGCGGTTTATCTGATGTAACCTCGTACTAAGCGCCGGATGTCCGATATACGGCGTATTATTGTTGCTGACATTAATAAACGAATCAAAATTCATATATACCGCAACATCGCGCAATGCTATACCTTCATAATCAACATATTTTGTGAACGGCTCGACATAATCCTTCAAAACGGAAATGCGTTTGTAAAAATCTGCGTTCATTCCGCCGTCGGGGTCAATAGCGTCAATGAACAGGAAACTTCCGCCGTACAACAGCGCGGCACACGCCTGCGCGGTCAATTCTTCAATCGGCTTAAATAACGTGTGGTACGAAAGGTCGGCGCAGCGCGTAGCCATATATTCAAACGGCAGGTTCGGCGATAATTTATACAGCATACGGCTTATGACATTACACCCGTCGCGCTGAGTATAAAAATCTCCGGCGCAGCAGTCGGTTATCGCGTAGTAGTTTTGATCAAGCCCGATATACGGTCCGGATAATATCGGCGCGCATTGCAGTTCCACAAGTATACCCGGTCTCGCCGTTTTCGCAGTATTCACTATATCGCGCGCATAACTCGTTATGCTGTCTTCTCTGAAACGGACTAATTCAACCCAAACGGGATCATACCAATTGACTTTATCCGGCATTTCGTGACCCGTTTTCTCAAAGAATTGTTCACGGCAAAACGGACAATCACACATTTTCGGAGTCCAATAACCGATCATATCCACCCATAAGCCGTCGATTTCATATTTAGAACACATTTCGCGGACGATGTCCAAAAAGAATTTACGGTAAGGAGTATTTATGCAGCAGTTTAAATATCTCCCGTGTTTGCCGTTCGGCTGTCCGTCATGCGATACCAGCCATTCAGGATGGATCTTACCTATAGCGGTCGCAAGGCTGTTTAAATATCCGACGACATTTATACCGCGTTTGCGGCACGCTTCAACGGCGGAACCGTAAACGTCGCGCTTCTCCGCTTCGCTGTGCCTGATGCCGTACTCGGTCGGATAAAGGCATAGTCCCAAACAGTTTGACGCGTATATAAATGCCGTATCGACTCCGGCCGCTTTCATATTTTCGGCGTATGCTTCACCGTCAAAATTAACGAGCATATCGTCGCCGCTCGGAATGTGCATGTCTACGAGGTTACGTATAAAACTTGATTTATACCAATTCTTTTCCATAAATTTCTATTCCACCCCTTCAAAATATTCGAGAACGCTGTTGTAATGCTTTAATACTGCCTGTTCATTGGACGCGTAATATGTTTCAAAACCGGTTTTCCCGTCTCTGAGTATACGTTCAAAAGCGAAGGACATGCCTTTCCAGCAATCGTAAATATAGCCGAAATCAAATACGCGCCCTTCCATAATCATATCGATCATGGCAATTGATTCCTCGTCGCGCGCACCTTTAACTTTCAACGCTACATCGTAATATTTCGGCATAACGCCCTTCCAACTCTCGGCGCACAGCGCTTCAGTTACTACGCCGATTTTTTCAGAATCCGATACGGTTTTTGGAACCGCGAGAATTCCGTGGAATCCGTCGGACATCGTAAGGTATCTTTCCTGCGCTTCGTCCCATTTCGGATACGGAATGATTCCGTATTCGTTCGTAACGTTGCGGAAATCTGCAACGGACATCATCAGATAGCCGTTAGCAAACATAACTGTTTCATCCCTGAACAAATCCCGCGACAGCCCTTGATAGTTATTCCATTCGCCTTTATAATTGTTGTCTACAAACGAGCCTTGATTTTGATAGCAAATAGCGCGGATTTTCTCAACGATACTTTCAATTTTATCCGTTTTTATTACCAATGTAGGGATTCCGTCGCCGTCTTTTCTCATAACGGGATTGTCAAACGCCCATAAATATGCGTTTAAATTACTGCTCGGGTCGGTTGAAAATCCGTAATAATCCTTTATATCTTTGACGCCGTCGCCGTTGAGGTCCTGATAGACGTCTTTTGTAAGCTCTGACAGCTTGTCGATCGTCCATTTCCCGGCGTTTACGATTTCGTATACGTCTGTTATGCCGTAGTTTTCCGCGACCACTTTGTCGTAATAAACGCAATAAGTTGCGTACATGGCCGACAATGAAAAGTCGCCGATCGCGATATACGCTTTGCCGCAGTATGTCAAATCATCAACCGTACTCCTTGCCCACCACGGCTGAGCGAAGTTAACGTAAGGCAGTAGATACCAGTCAAGCATCATATCTTTCATAACGAGTTCGCTTGTAGCGACAGCCTGACCCAACATCAAATCAAACGCATCGTCGCCGGCGAGTACATTTTTCGAAACAAAAGCGTTATTTTCAGTATAAATGCCGTCGATCGCGCTGATTACAACGTTGAACCTTTCCTCAACCGCACGATTGCGCGCGTAAACCGCGTCGAGAATGACGTCGCCCATTTCGGTTTCGATATAAACGTCGTCTAACATTCTCGTCTGCGTAACGATCGCGAAACGGTCGCCGCCGAAATCCTTATCCGGCAATCCGTCTTTTACAAGCTGACGCGCGGCAAGGCTGTCTAAGTTTTCTGGTTCGTCTGTTAAAACTTCATCAGAATTTTTATTGGCAATACTACCGGCTTCTTCAGCGGCGGCACACGCGAATAAAGACCCTATCATAATGAGAATAATAAAAATTAATAAAGAACGCTTCATATAATTTAAATCCCCCAATTTAAATTTATTTTAATTTTATTTGCAGGGTGTTATATAACAATACTTCGCTGACCTGCGTTTTTAAATATCTGTCACAAATTTCAAATCCGATCTCTTTACCTAACCCGACATCCAAAACCGATTCAACTTCTTTATCACCGACAAACAGTTTAACATTTATATTATACACAGGAGTCGGAGGAATAGAAGCAAGGAAATAATTGAAATTCACGCTCATTTTTTTGCCGTTTCTGAATACCTGCGCTTCAATTTGCCAAGGCGTGTCGGTTATAATAAGCGGCTTTGTATTGGTCATACCCATTATCAAAGAAGTAAACGCATTTTGAACGTACATATTATTGATCGATTCAATCGCTCCGCAGGAATATATACAGCATCCTTTGCCGTAACGGTTTTTTATAATCGCCGGTTTATCGGTTGGCGGTGCGGGAGGATCGGTTATCGCGGAAGAGAACATGTGTATGTCTTTGTATTTATACCAGCAATTTGAAGTAACGGCCATAACTTCCGCATTACCGTTAAGTTTTACTTTCGTAAACGTTCCGTCGACAGTTATAGGATATTTACCGCTGAAATCACCGAATACTTCTTCATATTGCGGAAGCGGCGCGATGTAATTGAAGTTATCATCTTCCGTTCCGAGGTAATCAACGCCGAATATATCCGCAAGTTTGAATTTGCCGTCCATCACCGAAGTCTGTCCGCTGACGTACAAACATCCGCCGTTTTTAACATATTCGCGTAACATATCAGCTTCTTCATCGGTAATATACGGAACTCCGCATAATGCCACGACTTTCATTTTGTTCAGTTTTTCCGGTTTTGAAAAATCCATAACGTCAAACGCGATATTATTACGGACAAACGCTTCAGTCGCTTTGTAGGTGTTTTCAAGACATTGGTAAGGCGGACCGCTGTAGATATTCGCGGGTTTGCCGTTAGAGTTTAAATTATACAGCGCGGATTGCGAAATAATTAATCCTACGTCGGCTAATAATTCGGCTTCTATGTCAACATACTTCTCGAATTTTTTGCCTTCGGCGAATATTCTTCCCATCTTCGTGTAAACGCGCTCGTCGATTGTGCCGACAGGGTCGATTGCGTCAATAAACGTAAACGCCGCGTTTGAAGCCATAGAAGAGTACCATTGCGAAGCTAATACGAAATCGGGCTTAATCAAAACGTGTTCAGACAATCTGTCGCAACGAGCAGTCATATATTCGATCGGTTTGTTAGGCGTGATATTCGCCATATATTTTATTATCGTAGATTGAGAAACCCCAAAATCATAATCTCCCGCGAGATAATCGCTGCATTGGAAATATTCTTTCGAATCGCCGCTGAGCCATCCCATAGGCCAAGACGCGGTTTGCTGCGTGATAGTAAGGTTCGGGTCTTTGCGCTTTACGATTAGATTCAATTCATAAGCCATTTCAGTCGCCCATATTTCACGCTTGTGTACGAACAGTTTGAAAACTTCGTCGTCCCAGTTAATGACCGTTGGAATTTCATTCCCCGTTTCTTCGAGGAAACGTTTTTTACATCCTTCACAGTAGCAGACATTATGTATCCAGCCGAACATATCAATCCAGTACCCAACACATTCATACCCGTAAACGAGGTCTGTGAACAATTTCATTACATAATCGAAATAACCCGTGTTAGGGCAGCAAGTACCGTACCGATGTCCAAAATCCACAAGATATCCTCGACCTTCCGCATCGACCATACGCCAATCGGGGTGGTTGTCATACGCCCATCTCGACCACATGTTCAAATACAGGATGACGTCGATCCCCTTTGCCTTCACCGCATCGACGGTTTCACCGACGATATCGCGTCCGGCGAGCGAGTTATGGACGTGACCGTTTTCCGTTTTAAAATAGTTAATGCCAAGACATGAACCCGCGTAGATAATAGAAGTGTCTACACCCGCCAAGCTCATCGCTTCCGCGTATTTCTGCGGATCGAATTCGCTCATGAAAGCAGGATTTATATCATTAATGTGCATATCGATAAGGTTGCGTTTTAATGATTTTTTATACCATAACATATTTATTTATCAATCTCCTTTTTCGAAATATTCAAGAACGCTGTTGTAATGCGCCAATACCTTGGTTTCATTAGCGGCATAATATGTTTCAAAACTGGTTTTCCCGTTTCTTATTATAACTTCAAAAGCAAAAGTCATACCTTTCCAATTGTCGTATATATAACCGAAATCGAATACGCGCCCTGCCATGATAAGGTCGATCATGGCGATCGATTCCTCGTCGCGCGCACCTTTGACTTTTAGCGCTACATCGTAATATTTCGGCATAACGCCTTTCCAGCTTTCCGCGCATAACGCTTCCGTGACTACGCCGATTTTTTCGGAATCCGATATGGTTTTTGGAACCGCAAGGATACCATGGTCTCCGTCGGACATCGTATGATAATTTTCCTGCGCTTCGTCCCATTTCGGATACGGAATAATCCCGTATTCGTTAGTAACGTTACGGAAATGTGACACGGACATCTGCAGAAAACCGTTAGCAAACATACAGGATTCTTTCCTGAACATGTCCCGTGAAAGTCCCTGATTATTATTCCATTCGCCTTTATAATTGTTGTCTACATATGATCCTTGGTTATCATAACAAAGATTACGGACTTTTTCAACAATGGTTTCAATTTTATCTGTTTTTATAGATACTGTGGGAACCCCGGAACTGTTTTTGGTCATAACGGGATTGTCAAACGCCCATAAATATGCGTTTACGTTGCTGCTCGGATCGGTTGAAAATCCGTAGTAATCGTCAATGTCTTTAATGCCGTCGCCGTTGAGGTCGCGGTATACGTCTTTTGTAAGCTCTGACAGCTTGTCGATCGTCCATTTTCCGGCG
>WREN01000105.1 GCA_009779295.1 Oscillospiraceae bacterium
GATTTCCGGTTTGGATTTGCATGCGGAGAGAATAATTAATATCAAAATCAATGAAGTAATACGTTTAATGCACATATCACATACTCGCTTTCTTCGATTCCTCTTCAAACGAGTTACGCCGGTAGCCGTATTTATCCTTGAACAGATAAATCTCGCCGTTATCCATTTTATAAACTTTATCCGCGTGTTCCGCGATAGTTAAATCATGCGTTACCATGATTATCGTTTGCTTCAGGACTTCTTTTGTTTTAATAAGCAAATTCAAAACTTCATTGGCGTTATCCCTGTCGAGGTTTCCCGTCGGCTCATCCGCGAATAAAACCTGCGGGCGGTTGATAAGCGCCCGCGCTATCGCCACGCGCTGCTGCTGACCTCCCGACAATTCGCTCGGCAGGTGGTGCAAACGGTCGCCGATGTCGAGCGTGCCGATGAGTTTTTTTAAATGTTCCTCGTAACGGAATTCTTCTTTATTGCACATGATCGACGGTATCAGAATATTCTCAAGCGCGGTGAACTGCGGTATCAGGTTATGCTTCTGGAAGATGACCCCGATATACTGTCCTCTGAACCGGCTCAACTCATCCGGCGCCATCCGGATTATATCCTGCCCGCGGATTTTAACGCTGCCGTGGTCAGGCTTATCTAAGCCTGCGCATATATGCAGGAACGTGCTTTTCCCCGAACCTGAAGCTCCGATGATAGCGATGAACTCGCCGTCCTCAACTTTCAAATCCGCGCGGTTTACGGCGGTTATTATGGCGTCATACTGACGGTATTGTTTTATAATGCTTTCCGCTGATAAAATAACCATTGTTACAATCCCCCTAAATTTTATTCCTCACTGAATTCACTTGCAATCGATTTAAGTTTAGTAAATTTCTTTTTATATGTAAGATACGGCAGATACGCTGATAAAAATCCGCACGCGATTGTTATCAATAATCCCAAAAGCAAAGGGATTATCGGCATATAGAATTTGTACCGCAATATTTCCGCGTTTGACGCGGCGGCGAATTTCGGCAGGATTACATTGACAAGGTTGTATATTTCATATATAACCCCGAAATTTAATATCAGACATATAATACTGCCGATGACGGCGTTGATTATACCCGCCCGCTGATGAATCTTTTTAATTTCGTCGTTGATCGCGCCGAATGCCTGTAATACTCTGAATTCGTTTTCGCGTTTTTGATAGAACAGCACCTGCGTGAAGAACCACATAACGGGCGAAAGGATCAATACCAAATACGCGATACTTATATATGACAAATAATTGTTTTTCGCGTGATCGATATTTTTTAAACTTAATGAATGTAAATTCACTACCGAAACGCCGTTGTAATAATCCGCCCAGCTGCGTAATTCCTCAAATAACCGGCTGACGTCTTTGATTTTGTAACTTTGATCGATATAAATACTTGCCGTTTTGTATATAACTTCTTTATTTGTTATATATGTGTACTGCTCCGGACTCAAATAAATCGGGGCCATATTATCGGTTGGAATATTCTTCAATACCGCGCAAACCGTATATTCTGTATAATCGAAATGAAAATATTTCAACTGCGATTTTAACAATTCATTACCGGTTACGTCGTCGGCGGCACGGATTCTGCCCGTGTATTTCGCGATTTGTACTTTATCGCCCGGTTTCAATTTAAATTTTCTTGTATTTTCATATGAATCCGAAATGATTATCATGTTCTCGTCTTCGAGTACGGCAGATAAATCGCCTTCGGATTCGTATCTCTCAAGAAATTGAACAATTTCCGCGTCGGCAGGCGAATAACTGACAAAGTTTGTACAGCGGTCGTCATCCGATATTACCAAATTCGCGAAAGCCGCTTCATGTTTTTTATCGAATTTTATATGCGAAGCGATATTCATGGCGGGAGTTTTTAATTCTTTTCGAATGTTCGTCACGCCTTCCAACGAATATAACTCCTCTTTTACTTCATCGTTATATGTTCCTTCCGGCGTAGAGCCGTTGAAATATATGTAGAACTGCGGCTTTTCATAATTTAACTGAGTATTGTATGTATTGGCGTAAAACAGCGCGCTCATGAAAATCACGCAAAATACAGCGGTGGTTAAAAATAGTTGTATGTTATATTTCCTGAAACGCCAGATACTGTTAAGTTCGTAACTGTTCGGGAATTTGATTTTAAACATATCGAACGACCGCCGCGGTGATTTTACCAGATTTGAGTTGTCCTCCGAGATTATCAGCGACATAGGCGTTTTGCGTGTGAACACACGGGTCGGCAATAACACGGACGCGCATGCTATAATCAACGAAAAGATCAAAATTTTAATTATATTCGACGGATAGAAATTAAATATCTGCCCGTCGGCTGTATAAATAATGTAATTTATCAGATATGACAACCCCGAAGCCGGCAGGAACGTTACCACCGAAATCAGCATCATTTCCCAAAACGACGATTCCACGATCTTTTTCATATCCGCTCCGAACGACATATAAATACCGTACGTAAATTTATAGTGGTTGATTCGGATATGATAAAGCATCATCAAAAGAAATACAGAAATTATCGTCAGTAAAATGCTGAATATTATATACGCGATTGTATTCGCGAGTAAATTCTGATCAAATGTCATCAGCGGGGAAGTGCTTCTCGTAAATCCGTTCGGATTTAATGAAGCCAATTCCTGATCATAACGCAGTTTAAAACGTTTCTCGTATACTTCCTTGATATTTTCGCCTCTTAATCGGATATAAATATCATACTTGGTTCCCCCTAAATCAGGCGTTCGGCGTTCCTGTGTCCTGACGATATCGTGAATATAATCAGTTCTGAATACGGTATACTTGTCTTCAATCATGAATATATACTGATCAATGTTTAAATCTTTAAGAATAAAATGATAGTCATACTCTTCGTTAATCATATTGAATTCGATATCGTTGTTGTTATCCGCCGCCATAGTTATTATGCCGTAAAAAGTTTGAATTATCAGCAACGCAATGAAAAAAACTAAGTATTGCTTGAAGTGAAAGATTACGCTCTTAAACGCGAGTTTGATGTTTCTGAATAAATATTTAAATAAACTTATCAAAACAATCCCCCATTTTTTAATTCATTTAATTATTTTGAGTGCGTTTTTATATAAAATAGAATTTAACTGTTCTGCGGAAATATCTGCTTTGAGTAAAGTTGTCAATGTGCTTTCAAGGCATAACATGGGATGTAACGATCCGTAAACCATTCTCTCCGCGCCGAATGTAGCGACTAAATTTTCTACGAACGTATACCTTAGCCACGATATATCAAAATATACGTTATCACGACCGGTTATAACATTTTTGAGCGACGGCGTATTTAATTCCTGCTCGGTAAATGTCAAGAGGACAAATGTAGTTTCAGGATGTAAAAAAATAAATTTTGCTACATCTTCTACGTCAATTGTAGGAGGGGTAAATATGTAGTAGTCTTCACGCTCGTGATTCATCCGCGCGGATATAAATACCGGAACGTTGAAATTTAGATTCTGCTCGCTTAATTTATATTTATGAAATGTAGGAAACAGTTTCACACCGGAATATTTTGGATCTCGCTCGTATGGAAGTAACGGATTTATCGTCGCGATCATACGGTACGGAGTATCTTTGATTAACTCTAACAAATCCGCGTCGCCTTCAGCCGGATCGTTATAGAATATGCTTTCAATGCTCGAAACAAAACCGTAACCGATATCGTTTTTCTTATGCGTCGTTAATAATTTTTCAAATGTGTTCTTATAAAGTTTTCTGAACGGCCAATGCCCGACAAGACAGTTTGCATCAATTATATTTATATTCATATATTTTCCTCCAAATTTATAATCCAAGTGACTGCGCGTTTTTGTAATAAATCATATCACGCTCTTCATCCGTGAGATCAGCGGCTTCGACCATCGCTTTGATCTGCCACATAGGCGTATAAGTTGAAAGATCCGTACCGTACAGCAACCTCCCCGCGCCGATTTTTTTCACGGTATAATCAATTGTATCGCAGCGGTACAGTACGCCGCAAATATCAACGAACACATTCGGGCAATCTTCAATTGTTTTGATTCCCGTGCGTTCATTGCCGCCGAAATGAGCCATCATTATTTTCGCCTGCGGGTATCGCATAGCCAAATTGCGGACATTTATCGACCGCGATTCGTTCACGTTTTTCACTACGGTTTGATCGAAAGCGTGGAGCAATATCGGCAATTTGTTATCGATGCAGTATTCGATAAGCGGGAAACCTATCGGATCGTCGCAAAGGGAAGCGACCCAAAGTTTCATACCGACCATTCCGCAGTCCTCGATATAGTGCCGCAGTTCGCTCAGCGAATTTTCGTTGCGCGGATTGCAATAACAATACCCGCCGATCAAATTCGGATATTCTTTAATAAATTTCGCCGTGTCATCATTTCCTTCCGTACATTGTGCTTCGTTGGAGTTAGTGCCTGGAATCGAACTGACGTACGCTTTTATGTAACTGTATACCTCACAAGCCTTGAGAATACCTTTTTTACATTCTTCATAACGTCCGAGCCATAAATGCGTGTGCATGTCAATCATCATTTTTACCACCTCAATAAATATTATAACACACAGTAACTACATTTGTCAATAACAAAATGCTGTCTTTGAATATAATTTCAAAAACAGCATATAGTTAGCGTTTAAAAATTAAAAATTATAAATTAAACATGAAAAATGAATCAGCATTTTTAATTATATTTACGCTTTCTTGCTGCTTCAGATTTCTTTTTACGTTTGACGCTTGGTTTTTCATAGTGCTCTCTCTTGCGTAATTCCGAGAGGACACCTGATCGGGCGCACTGTCTCTTGAACCTGCGAAGAGCGCTGTCCAGTGTTTCATTTTCTTTTACTCTGATTTCTGCCATTAACAATCCCTCCCTTCGCATGTTTGCAAAGAGAATTTAGTTCTTCCTCACATATATTCATGCAATACGGATTTATTATACACTAATTTTTTAAATATGTCAATACCTGATTGACAAAATATGCAATATATATTATAATAATTTTGAGGTGGATATAAATGAAGAAATATTTATCGTTCGTTATAATACTCACATTAATTTTAATTTCATGTAAAACAACCGATATTGAGGAAATTGCAGATGAACCGGAACAGGCACAAAATATATATTTCCGGAATGAAAATTTTGAAAACTATGAAACGGGGGAAATTGGTATGAATCATCCATTAAAAACATTTATACCCGAAACCGGTACGGGAGGATTAAATCCGACAGTATTCGATGCCGGAGCTTCCGCCAACATTGTAACGACAATCGGTCATGACGGAAAAAACACAAAAGCGCTACAATTGGTGAGAGAACAAGGAACGACATCGGGCGGATTGACTTATCAGGTAAAGTCTGTAAGCGAAGCGTTTGAAGCCGTCGCTAATATATATGTATACCGCACGATGATGCGGAACGGCGGAAATGCCATCGAACCGTCTAATACGCCGATGGGCAACGACCCGCAGGGCAACGGAATGAATACCGCGTCATTCGGTGTTTGCAGACTTGATTTTCTTTACGGCAAGATTGTAATGCAAACGGACGTGCCGTTGTCGCCGTTCAATTTCGGCGGGATGGAATACTATTACCTGCCTTTTGACAGGGAATGGTTTTCTTTTACATACATCGTTGACATCGAAACGAGTACGGTTACGGTTGCGATAAACGATGAAATCGTCGCAAATCGAACATATCCGGATAAAAAATTTACAATGCGGAGTTTATTGGTCGCCAATCCGTACTGGACTTTTGATTGTAATAACAATATCGGCGGCGCGGAAAGCGCGATTTATTTCGACGAAACACAAGTATATACCGTTGGGTCGCAAGGGATGACGGTCGTTTCGTCCGATTCCGCTTCGGTAACGCTGTTGTTCAATAATCCCGTAAAATTTGAAGATATAAAAAAGATAAACGTTTCGAACGCACACATTAACGATTATATTAAAAACGGCAAAATCGTCACGCTCTATTTCAGCGAAGAATTAAAATTGAGCGAAACCTATACCATAAACGCGGCGGATGTATGCGATATTTACGGAACGGCAGTAACATTCACCTCAACGTTTACGCCTACAAATGTTGGAAAAATAAAAACAGGCGCGTCAACATTAACAATCTCCTGCGACGATAATATGTTATGGTGTACGGAAGCCGATGTTCTCTCCCTGACGACTGACGGCGACACATACCGCGAACTGACGCCGTCAATGATGTTCGAGTCATCAGCTAATTTCTATGCCAATCTGCACGCGGCAACAGTTGAAACAAACGGTTTGAAATGGTATAATCTTCCGAAATATCCGACGCTCAGCACGGTTCATGTTCCGAAGGATTGGACCGGCGTGAATGAATTGAGCTTTAAAATTTATTCCGAAGAACCAACGGGCGATATAATTTACATCACGGTTTATTCGGATGATCATACATCGCCGTGGAAGGACGCGTTTATTTACCCGATTACGATCGATTTCAAAGGCGAGCGGCAATTTAACATTCCGCTTGAGGATTTCATGCCGTTCAACACGCCTTACGGCTGGGATAAAATCGACGGACTATTCTTCCACTCAAAGATATTCCGCATGAATCCAAATCCGTACACAGTAGTATATTTCAATGATATTAAAATAAACTACAACACACAATATCCTATCACAGTCACAAACACCAAAGTCAGAACGCGCGACCTTGATTTTCATAGGATGGTGCCGTTTTACGGCGATACGCTCAACCACAATTACCCGGAAACCGCAGTTACCGGAATTGTTACGCCCATCAATTATGAAGCCTATTACAAAACGGAACGCGCGTTGCTGGGATATTATCCCAAGTATTCGCCCGGCGTCGCGAGTTTCGATCCGTCCGGCAAGGCATATATCAAAGCCGGTTCGATGGCGCACATCCAATATCTGAACGACGAAGGTAAATGGGAAGTTTTGAATTTAGAGCCTGTCATCGACGCTTACATGAAAGTAAATCGGCTTTCGCCGTGGGTTCTCAGCGACAGCGGCAACAGCGAAGAGATGACTATACGGTTTGACACAGACGGCGGCGTTTACCTGCTGATAAACACTCTCACCACGGAAGGTTACAAAGGCTACTTGATGTATTCGCCGGACAATATGGAAACGTGGCAGATTTATCCTCTGACCGACGGGAATTTCGCGCGTATGGAACGCATAGAGGGCAACAACACTTACGCGATGGAACGTCCTCCGTTAATTATAGCGCATTATGGTTTCACTCCGGTGAACGCTACTTTGATCGTTCCGCAGAAAACCGGTGACGGTAAGCTTGATTTATCTAAAAAGGTTCAGTATGCAACTAATATTCTAAGCCCCGGAACTATCCATTCCGGCGACGGCAACGTGATGATAAGCAGTCCGAACGGCGATAAGGTTTATATCATTTACAGCGTTTACGATTCGTATGAGAATGTTAAAGATATGATTCCGCCGGATCACCCCGCGCTTACGATGAGTTATAAAGC
>WREN01000106.1 GCA_009779295.1 Oscillospiraceae bacterium
CCGTCGGCTCTCAGCCGCCATAGCCTCAATTACCGCTCCTGTGAAACTTAAGTCGTCGCAGTTTAATAACACGCCCAATAAACATGCTATAGGATGTGAAAACGATATATAATCTTCCTGTAACTTGTCATATTTAGGCACCGGAATGATCCCGAAATCGATGTCTTCACCTCTGAATACAATTACATAACCTAAAATCTCACCGTAAAAAAGCGCTCTGTTATCGCTGAATATGTTCATTGTATTGCTCCAATTACCGCCTCTTATATCATCAGGCGTAATTGTATAATGATTTGTGTTCATTATTTCGATAGTAATTTCTAAAATATTTTGAAGTTTTTCCAAACCGCTTTCTGTATAACTGAATTCAATCAAATCGTTACTGTCTTTTTTAACTATCTTCTCCCCTAAGCCGTAATATAACCCGTAAATCATATCTTTGGTAGTAGAAAGACCGTATTGGTCGTTTTCGTCCCACTCGTCGGTTCCGTTTAGATTTATCGGAATATTTTTCATCATTTCCAAAAATTTCGCCACTGTCCAGTCACCATTTTTTACCAGCGTATAAGGATTCTCAAGCTGGTAATTTTCAACCAGCGGTTTATTGAACATTATAATCCATGTGGTATATTTATCAAGAGTCGATATATCTCCTGTCGCAAAATAATTTTTACCGAATACGGAAAAATCGCGCACAACCGATTGATCCCAGTATTTCTTTTCTAAATTTATATACGGCACGTCCCATAAATTCAAAAAATAACCGCGCTGCGACCCCGTCGCCATAGAACTCATATCAAGCCAAGCCGCTTGATAGCTTGTATCGCCGCTGCTTATTACAGTGTTTATTCTTGCAAGGTCGCCGTTAAACGCAACTTTTATATTCACATCGAACCGTTCTTCTATGCGTTGGTTCCGCGTATAAATAGCGTCATTCACCCGGTCGCCGTTTTCCGTTTCCCTGACAACTTCATGATTTGACCATGTTCCCAACCCGTTGCCGTATGACAAGAATGTTATAGTTTTGCCGTCGAATTTCATTTCAGGAAGGTCGTCGGGAATATAACCGTCATCTTCTTCGATTACGGGTTCGTCAATAAAACCATTATCATTCTCATTTATGTAATTGTCAGGTTTATTATTTACCGTTCCATTTTCATTTTGACATGATATAAACAGCAGCGCGATCATAATGCACGTTAAAAATTTAACATAATTATTCATAATCCATTACTCCTTTTCAAAATTATATCATAAAAATTTCAAAAATGCAATGATAATTTTATTCCTTTATTCTTCTATTTTTCTATTCTTCATACCAGACTACAGCGCATATCGAACTTCCTGTATTTATTCCGATAACGGGTCCTAACTTTCGCAATTGTATCAACGCTCGCGTATATTTCGCGGTCAAATACTTTCTTACATCTTCCACTAATTGGTTATGTATAATATAATGGATTATGATATAATCGGTTTCCGACGGGATTCCCGCAGTCAAACGCCGTATCAAATCGTAGCCGTTCCGCGCAGGGTCTTCCATTAATATTGCGCCCTTGTCGCACGAAAATACCGGTTTCAAATTCAACATCGAAACCGCTGATTGCCGTATATAGCTGACACGTTTGCTGTTTTTCATTATATTCAATTCATCAACCGTGTATCTCAATACGATATTATCTCGCATACGGATGATTTCATTCGCAATATCATTCAGCGCGATGTTTCTGTCAGCCATCATTCGCGCTTTCTTAACTAACATAAACATTCCGCCGCCCGTAACTCTGGAATCGACGACGCAAATATTAACGCTTTTAATATGATTTGCCGCGACGCAAGCCGAATTATATGTTCCGCTCATCTTCGACGAAATCGTCAGGCACAAAATATCATACCCGCGTTTGCCGAGTTCACGGAACGTATTATAAAATGATTTTACGTCCGGTTGTTTAGTAGTTGGAAATATTTCGTCGTAAATGGAATCGTCTTTTATATCGTCAATATATTTGTCGTATTTATTATTATAAATAGACGGCACAATGCTCACGCCGTATAAATGCGCTTCTCTACGAGTCATGTAAACGGTGCTGTCAACAACAATAGCAATCATTGTACACGTCCGATCTTACGAAATTTTTCGTATCTTCTCTGAAGTAATTCTTCTGTGGTTAGAATCGAAAGCTCATTCATTTTTTCCGCTAACAATGTTTTCAAATTTATTAACAGTTTCGCGTTTTCGGGAATGATTTTTTCGATGACGTCGAAACTGAACAAATCCTCCGCTGTTAATTTCAAATGATCGGCGGCTTCGGCAGCTCGGTTCGGGTCTTTCCACAATATGCTCGCACATCCCTCAGGCGATACCACGGAATAATACGCGTTTTCGAACATCCAAACCTCGTCGGCTACGGCGATTCCCAACGCCCCTCCGCTCCCGCCTTCACCGATTACGATCGAAATAATCGGCGTTTTTAAAGTCATCATTTCCGCCAAATTCTGCGCGATCGCGTGACCTTGCCCGCGTTCTTCCGCTTCGATACCGCAAAACGCGCCGGACGTGTCGATGAAACAAATGACGGGACGTTTAAACTTCTCCGCAAGTTTCATTTGCCGCAATGCTTTGCGGTAGCCGTCGGGATGCGCCGAACCGAAATTACGCTCGATTTTATCGTTTGTACCGTGACCTTTCTCCAAACCGATAACCGTCACGGGCGTGTTATTAAGCAATCCTATGCCCGTTATAACGGCCTTATCATCTGAGTAGTAACGGTCGCCGTGCATTTCACAGAAGTTCGCGAACAATGTTTTCGAATATATAAAATCCGAGGAAACCGCGCGGGAAGATTCTCTCGCGGCTTTGACTTTTTCAGAACCTATCGCCATTTATACGACCTCCCCGTGAATTTTTAGTAACTTTGTCAGGTATTCTTTCTGATCTTTGCGTTCGATTATATCGTCGATGAACCCTTTTTTGAACAGAAATTCCGCTTTCTGAAATCCGTCCGGCAGTTTTTGCCGTATCGTCTGCTCGATTACCCTCGGTCCCGCGAAACATATCAGCGCGTTCGGCTCGGATAACGTTATGTCGCCCAACATCGCGAAACTCGCCGTCACGCCGCCGGTCGTCGGGTCGGTCAATACCGTGACGTATAATAATCCCTTGCCGCTGTGTTTCCTGACCGCGCCGCTGACTTTCGCCATCTGCATGAGCGAAAGTATTCCTTCCTGCATTCGCGCGCCGCCCGATACGGTGTAGCCGATGACAGGCAAACCATTTTCCGCCGCGTACTCGAACACGCGCGTTATCTTCTCGCCGACGATAGTCCCCATAGAACCCGTCATAAAAATCGGATCCATTATGAATATCGCAACGGTGTATCCGTTTATCTTCGCCGTGCCGCAAATGACGGCTTCTTTTTCGCCGCTCTTTTGAACGGCGGTTTTTAATTTTTCGTCGTATTCGGGGAAGTCGAGTACATTCGCCGCAGTCATATCAGCGTCAAACTCGCTGAACGTGCCAGTGTCGATCAACAAACTTAACCGTTGCCGCGCGGGTATTTTAAAATAAAAGCTGCATTCCGTACAGACATAAAAACTCCTCGCGACGTCTTTCTTCAGTAAAGATTTGCCGCATTCCGGACATTCGATTAACAATTCGGGCGACGTGCCCTCAAGCTGGTTTTTGTGGTTTTTGAAACGATTCTTGAACGTCATTTAATGTACCCCTTCCGTGTTAGAAAATCCGTGGTATAGCTGCCGTCCGCGAACTCGCTGTCGGATAAAATTTCGATTTGCAGCTCGCTGTTGTGCGCGACGCCTTCGATTACAAGTTCCGACAATGCGCCGCGCATCTTGCGGATAGCTTCCTCGCGCGTTTTCGCGCCGACGATGAGTTTGCCGATCATCGAATCGTAGTACGGCGGGATGAAATAATTCTGGTAGAGCGCCGTGTCGAAGCGCACGAAATGCCCGCCGGGGATGTGCAAAAGCGTCACCTCGCCGCAGTTCGGACGGAAATTCTGCATGGGGTCTTCCGCGATTATGCGGCACTCGATGGCGTAGTTGATAAGCTCGCTCGCGGCAAAATCAATCTCGTAGCCCGCCGCGATCCGTATCTGCCACTTGACGATGTCAACGCCGAGCGCCATTTCAGTGACGCTGTGCTCGACTTGCAGGCGCGTATTCATTTCCATGAAATAAAATTTTTTGTCTTTATCGATCAGAAATTCAATCGTCCCCGCTCCGGTATAGCCAATACTTTTAACTATTTTTAATGCAGCTTCATGGATTCTTTCTTTAAGTTTATCGTCAATCGGCGCGGGACATTCCTCAAGCAGTTTTTGATTTTTCCGCTGAATCGAGCAATCCCTCGTGCCTAAGCAAATCTGATTGCCGAAGTTGTCGCACAGAATCTGCGCTTCGATGTGCTTCACGGGATGCAGATATTTCTCAACGTACATCGTTCCGTCGCCGAACGCGTTCAACGCTTCAAGCGACGCGGCGTTATATGCCGCCTGAAATTCCTCGCTCGTTTTGACGATGCGGATCCCTCTGCCGCCTCCTCCGGCACGCGCCTTCAGCAAGATCGGATAACCCGCTTCGTCGCCGGGTATAATTGGTACGCCGCACTCGCGGACGGTTCGGCGCGCTTCATCTTTGTCGCCCATCTTGGAAATGATCTCACTTGACGGGCCGATGAAAACGATTCCGTGCTCCTCACACAATTGGGCGAATCTGCTGTTCTCCGACAGCAAACCATAGCCGGGATGAATCGCTTCGGACTTCGTTTTAACCGCGACGGTCAGAATCGCACCCATGTTCAGATAGCTCTCGGTCACAGCCGCCGCACCGATGCAATAGCTTTCATCGGCCAAGCTGACGTGGAACGCATCGCGGTCGGCTTCGGAAAAAACCGCCACCGTCGAGATTCCCATCTCCTTGCACGCGCGGATTATGCGCACCGCGATTTCGCCGCGATTAGCAATCAATATTTTCGAAAACAATTTTTAAATACCTCCAACCGCAGCAAATGAAAATTCGCCGCTCATACATAGTTTTTCACCGACGTAGGCTTTACCTTTCGTAAAATAAAACGGCTCCTTGATTCTGTCGATTTCGCAAATAAATTTTATCGTGTCGCCGGGTTTGATGGGATTTTTGAATTTGACGTTATTGATTCCCGTGAACAGGGGTGTTTTGCCTTTGATTTGTTCGGTGAACAATACCGCGCAGGTCTGCGCCGCCATCTCGCATTGAATCACACCGGGCAGGATCGGGTTGCACGGAAAATGCCCCTGCAAAAAAAATTCGTCGCCGCGAACGTGATATGTTCCGATTGCTTTGCCGTCGTCAAGAATCACTTCGTCGATGAGCAGCATCGGTTCGCGGTGCGGTATGATTTGTTTCAATTCTTCACGTGTCATATGATTTTGAAAAGGGTCTGGTTGTATTCGACAATTTCGCCGTTCTGCGCACAAATGTCGACGATCTCGCCGTCGAAGTCCGCGTTGATTTCGTTCATCAGCTTCATTGCTTCGATAATGCACAGGACGTCGCCCTTTTTGACTTTCGAACCGATTTCGACATACGGCTTCGCGTCGGGCGACGGCGCGATGTAAAACACGCCGATGAGCGGCGCTTTAACTTCGTGCACTCCGCTGAAATTATATGTGTTTTCAATCGGTTCGTTAATAACAGTTTGTATACTGTCACGCTTCATCACGATTTTATCTTTATCCTCGACGTATTCGATTTCCGTCAAGCCGTATTTGTCTAATATTTCCGCGATTGATTTTATCTTTTTAATATCCATAGGTAACCTCTTACTCTGTAAATTTTTTCAAAGCGATGCAAGCGTTGTGCCCGCCGAATCCGAACGATGACGATAACGCGTATTCAATATCCGCTTTAACCGCTTGATTGGGCGTGTAGTTCAAGTCGCAATCGGGGTCGGGAACACGGTAGTTTATTGTGGGCGGGATGATTCCGGTTTTCAGCGCCATCGCAGAGGCAATAATTTCCACCGCGCCCGCCGCGCCGAGCATGTGTCCGGTCATCGACTTCGTGGAGCTGATATGCAGATTATACGCTTCACGACGGAAAACTTGCTTGATAGCCGACGTTTCCATTTTATCGTTGGGCGGCGTTGATGTACCGTGCGCGTTGATATAAATTTTATCGCACGGAGATGCAATATCGGCTGCGGCAAGTTTTATCGCCCGGTACGCGCCTTCGCCGGTCGGGTCAGGAGCTGTCACGTGGTACGCGTCGCTTGTGGTGCCGTAACCGATCACTTCCGCGTATATTTTCGCGCCGCGGTTGACGGCGTGTCCGTATTCCTCAAGGATCACTATGCCCGCGCCTTCGCCCATGACGAAACCGTTCCGCTCAGCATCGAACGGTATCGAAGCGCGGTTTATGTCGGCGGATTCCGAAATCGCTTTGCAGGTTGTGAAGCCCGCAACCGACAACTCGTTGATGGTACTCTCTGAACCGCCGGAAATTATAACGTCGGCGTAATCGTGCCGGATAGCGCGGTACGCCTCGCCGATGGTGTTGCACGAAGTCGCGCAAGCCGTGACGATGGGAAGCGTCGGACCTTTTGCGCCGAAGTGAATCGAAATCGTACCCGCCGCCATGTTGCCGATCATCATAGAGATGAAGAACGGCGAAACTCTTGCCGGACCGCGTTCGTCCAGTTTATGAACTTGCTCGATGAATGTTTCCATTCCGCCGATACCGGAACCGACATACACGCCGAAACGGTACGGGTCTATGTGATTCTCCGTTAAACCGCTGTCAGCCATCGCGTCGCAGGCAGCCCCTAATGCGTACTGTGTGAATTGGTCGGCTTTGCGGACGTCGCTCGCGTTCGAATAGTAACGCATGACGTCGAAATCCTTGACCTCCGCGGCGATCTTAACTTTGAAATCGGTCGTGTCGAACTTGGCGATGTAGTCTATTCCGCTTACGCCGTTCGTGAGATTTGCCCAAAACTTATTCAATTCGCTGCCGACGGGCGACACAACGCCCATACCGGTGATAACTACACGTCTCATCAAATGTACAACCCCCCGTCGATTTTGATAACTTCGCCCGTGATGTAACTTGCCCCTGCAAGAAACACCGCTAACTCCGCTACGTCGTCGGGCGCGCCGATTCGTTTGAGCGGTATGGAATTTATAATTTTCTCTTTCGCGTCGTCGGTCATTTTGTCCGTCATTGATGTAGCAATGAATCCCGGAGCGATAGCGTTGCACGTGACATTCTTCACGGCGAGTTCTTTCGCAACCGACTTCGTAAGCCCGATGAGTCCGGCTTTCGACGCGGAATAATTCGTCTGCCCCGCGTTGCCGACAATTCCAATTACGGATGTGATGTTAATAATTCTGCCGTATTTCTGCTTGATGAACCCGCGGCTCATGTGGTGAATCATGTTGAACGCGCCCTTGAGGTTGATGTCCAGCACCGCGTCGTAATCCTCCTCGGTCATCTGCACGATGAGTTTA
>WREN01000107.1 GCA_009779295.1 Oscillospiraceae bacterium
AAACGCGGTAGCGAATAAAGATGAAATCCTCTCTCTTTCAAAACGTATTCTCGAGGACAACAAAGATGACAGCGATATACATTTCGGCACAATCCAGACGATGGCGCTGACTTATTTCAAATCCGGCGATGATGAAAAAGCAAAGGAAATGATTTAAAAAACTTCCGAGCATATTTGTTACGCAGGAAACTATGATGCCTTGCGTGACACGCGGTGAAGAAAAGATTCTGCACATAATGCGCGAGATATTTTACACGTGCGAATGTTTAACCGGAGCGATTACAGATCTTGCGGAGCAGGATTTCAGCGAAGAGCAAAGAATATCAATGTTTGAAAAGGCAATTCAAATACTGGAAATAATTTTCGACGACGGCAATTTCGGTTTCTACAACCACCGAATTGCAAATTATTATGAAATTACAGCGAGAAATTATATTCTGTTGAACGATTACGACAAAGCGTTCGAATGTCTCGAAAAAGCGGCGGATTACTATATCGCGTATGAAGCCTGCGCGGACGACGAAACCGAGTTCACCGCGCTGCTCGTGAGCAAGATTCCGAATCCGCCCAGTCATCACCACGATAAGCCGTCGAACATGACGTATGATTTTATTCACGACGACCTGGTGCAAAAAGACGTTTACATTTCCATTCGCGGACACGCACGTTTCAAAGCCGTTATCGAAAAGCTCACGCCCTACGCCAAGGAAAATCAATACCTATCCGAATTTAGCAAGAGATGTAAAGACAAATAATCAGCGTTCGCTTAAAATAGTATATGAGAGGAGAGATTGTATGGACTGGCTCAAAGGGATGAACGACGTCATCCGGCATATCGAAGAAAACTTAACGCAGCCGATACGGTACGAATCGCTTTCGCGGATCGTCGGCTGTTCCGTTTATGAGTTTTCGAGGATATTCTCGTTCATGGCAGGAATGTCTGTTTCAGAGTACATTCGCCGAAGAAGATTATCGCAAGCCGCTTTCGACATTAAAAACGACAGTGAAAAGATTATCGACATTGCTTTGAAATACTGCTACGAATCGCCGACGACGTTCACGCGGGCGTTCAAAGAGTTGCACGGAACAGCGCCTTTGGCGGCGCGGAAAACGAGCGTATCACTGAAAACCTATCCGCCGATCTCCTTCATATTAACTGTAAAAGGAGTGAACGAATTGAAACACCGAATTGAAAAAAGGGACTGTATGGCGCTGGAACACAAGAGTTTAATTAAGATTGACGTTAAAGACGCAAAATCGAATGAGTTAGGCATCACGATTTTTAACGCCGCTCATTGGGTGCCGTTTTTGGCGCAATCGGTTAAAAGTAAAGCGGACAGCGAACCCGAGTTTCTCGCGAAAATGAAGGAACGAGCCAGGATAGACGGCTACGACGAAGATAATTGGGAAGAATGGCATGCTAACGGTTTAGGCAATGTCGGCCTCATTGAATACGACGTTTCGGAGGAAGGACATTCAACGATGTATTTGGGACGGATAAGCGATATCACTGACCCCCAAGCCATAGAAGCCCAATCCACAAAAAACGCTACTGTCATCGGGAACTTCTTAACAAAAATCCCTGCCGCTACATGGGCTGTGTTTGTCTTCGAGACGGAACTGAACCAGCAAACCCTCTCCGAAGCCTATACCCGCATCCTCACCGAGTGGATGCCCATAAGCGGCTACAAACGCGATGTATCGGTGCCGCATATGGAGCAGTATGACACACGCGGAGATAACACGTGGGAAATCTGGATGCCTGTTCTCAAAGCGTAAAAGCTCGGATCACTCTGAGCTTTTTTTATATCTAATCTCCCCGTCCTCAATCACCGCGGTAATCACGTCGCCGGCTTTGCACGTGCCTTCGAGCATCATCGTCGAGAAACTGTCCTCAACTCTGCGCTGAATCTCGCGTCTAAGCGGTCTTGCGCCGTAAATCGGATCGAACCCCTCTCTCGCTACCATCTCAACCACATCTTCGGTGAAATTAACGGTAATGCCGAGCGTTTCGATACGCTTCTGAATCTCCGCGAGCATTATCACGGCGATTTGTTTAATATCATCCTCGGTGAGCTTGTTGAACACGATTATATCATCGACGCGGTTCAGGAACTCCGGCTTGAACGTGTCCTTCAGGTGCGACATTACTTTCGTCTTAATGGACTCGCCCTCGTTGTCGTTTGTATTGAATCCCAGCGACTTCGACTTGCTTACGATATTAGACGCGCCGACATTCGAAGTCATGATTATCACGGTATTCTTGAAATCGACCTTTCTTCCCTGCGAATCGGTTAGAATCCCGTCCTCTAAGATTTGCAGCAGGATGTTGAACACGTCCGTATGAGCCTTCTCGACCTCGTCGAACAGCACCACCGAATACGGCCTCCTGCGAATCTTTTCCGTCAACTGCCCGCCTTCGTCGTAGCCGACGTAACCCGGCGGCGAACCTATCAGCTTAGAAACGCTGTGCTTCTCCATGTACTCGGACATATCGATGCGGATCATCGTGTTCTCGTCGCCGAACAGTATATCCGCCAACGCTTTCGTGAGCTCCGTTTTACCTACGCCTGTCGGACCGAGGAAGATGAACGAGCCCATCGGGCGTTTCGGGTCCTTCAACCCGATACGACCGCGCCGGATCGCCTTCGCCACCGCTTTAACAGCCTCGTCCTGATTGATAACGCGCTGACTTAAATGTTCCTCCAACCGCAATAATTTACTGCTTTCTTCCTCGGCGAGTTTACGCACGGGAATACCCGTCCATGCGGTTACGATGTCGGCTATCTCATTCGCGCCGACCTGTAAATTATCCGTGTTTTGTGCATCTTTCCAATTGCTTTTCGCCTGTTCGTAGATTTCCTTCGCGGCTTTTTCATCGTCGCGCAGCTTCGCGGCCTTTTCAAAATCCTGAACGTTGATCGCCGCTTCCTTTTCGGCGGAAACAAATGCGAGTTTCGCCTCTAATTCTTTTATATCGGGCGGCGCTGTGAAACTTGAAATCCGCAGTTTTGACGCCGCTTCGTCGATCAAATCAATCGCCTTATCGGGCAGATACCTGTCGTTGATGTAACGCTTTGACAGCTTAACCGCCGCTTCGATCGCTTCGTCGTTGATTTTCACTTTGTGGTGCGCTTCGTACTTATCGCGCAAGCCGTAAAGAATCAAAACGGTTTCGTCGGGCGTTGGTTCGCCGACCATAACGGATTGGAAACGGCGTTCGAGCGCCGCGTCCTTCTCGATATGCTTGCGGTATTCGGTAATCGTCGTCGCGCCGATGACTTGTATTTCACCTCTCGCGAGGACAGGCTTGAGGATATTCGCCGCATCAACGGCGCCTTCCGCCGCGCCCGCGCCGATAATCGTGTGTATCTCGTCGATGAATAGGATGATATTCTGGTTCTTCATCACTTCCGCCATCACGCCTTTGATGCGCTCCTCGAACTCGCCGCGGTACTTCGCGCCGGCAATCATTGAAGATATATCAAGCGTCACGATCTGCTTGTCTATCAGCGTTTCGGGAATCATTTTATCAACTATTTTCTGCGCTAAACCTTCAATAACGGCGGTTTTACCTACTCCCGGCTCGCCGATAAGGCACGGATTATTCTTCGTGCGCCGCGACAATATCTGCACGACGCGTTCCATTTCCGTTTCGCGCCCGATTATCGGGTCGATCTTCCCTTCGCGCGCCATATGCGTCAAATCGCGCCCGTATTGTTTCAATATCGGCGTATTATTAAGCGATGAATTACCCTGTGGCTGTGCTTTAACATTCTCGGCGTTCGGCTGATTACCGCCGGACGTAAATTTTTGCATATAACTTATAATATCCGTATATAACTCTTTCGGGTTAATATTCTGCGAAATCAATAACTTTACGGCGATACTATCCGTTTCTGTAAGGATTGCCAGTAATATATGTTCCGTACCGATGTACGGCTGATTGAGTTTCATTGCTTCATACTTTGCCGTTTCGAGAATTTTTCTGTAAAGCGGGGTAATATCTTCAAAGGATACATTCGATTTTATTACCGTGCTGTTCGATTCAATAAGTAATTTTTTTGTGAGTTCAAAATTAATACCCTTTGAGCCAAGTATCTTCGCCGCCACGCTCTCCCTCTCAGACAGTAATCCTAATAATATGTGTTCCGAACTTATATAAGTATGACCGAGTTCCCTTGCGAAAAACACGGTTTTATCTATTGCGTTTGCCGCGCTGGGCGTATAATTATTTTTCATATTTTTTCATCCTTTCAATCTGTTTTATTTAAAAAGTTTTTAATATATTCTGTTCTGTATATATCACGTTCGTTTTCGTTTAATTGTTTGCCGGAGTGTAACGTTAAAGTTGCCGGCATAACGTTTATCATCAAGCTGTCAATTTCCTCAAACGTAAAATCTTTTATATACTCGAGCGCGATACCTAATCTTATATCGGAGTATAATTTTAAAAATTCCTTGGAATTAATAATATGCGCGTAATTCAATATGCCATAGGAGCGCATTATAATATCAAGAATTTTATCGCCTTTGATAATATCACGGGCGCTTCGTTCCTTGGTTATGATTTGATTTATTATATCATTTAGTTTATTTATTGTTTCCTCTTCGTTCGAACCCAGTGTGATTTGGTTCGAAATCTGATACAGACACCCGTCTGCTTCTGTGCCTTCGCCGTACAAACCTCTTATCGTCAATCCGAATTTTGAAAGCTGCGGCGCGATTTTCGAAATATCCTTGTTCATCGTCATAGCCGGCAGGAACATCATAACCGAAGCGCGCATACCGGTTCCGATATTAGTCGGGCAATGCGTTAGGAATCCACGCTGTTCGTCAAACGCGATTTTCAGCTTACCGCATATCATATCGTCGGCTTCACATGCTTCCGCAAATGCTTCGTCAAGCGATAAACCGGATTTGATACATTGCAGCCTTATATGGTCTTCTTCGCAAACCATGATACTCAAATCGTAGTTTAATATCAAACATTTAGGCATTTTAATCGAAATAAACTCCGGACTTACCAAATGTTTTTCGACGTATGATTTCATTTCAAGTAAATTTAATTTATCAAAATTGATTGAACTATAGTTTGGAAATACGTTTTTAACTTTCTCGATTATTTCGGAAGCGGAGGTTGGATCGAGTTTCGACAGAAACGGATATTCCGTTAAATTCCGCGCGAACCTGATACGCGAACTTATTACAACGTCTTTATTCATTGTTATAGGCCTCCAATCTATTTATTTCATCCCGTAATACGGCGGCTTTTTCGAATTCCTGCAAACTTACAGCTTCTTTTAGCTGTTTTTTGAGCGTATTTATTTTCCCGCACTCGCCGGGAGTCCTACCTGTATGGGTAACATTCCCGTGGATACTTTTTATTATTTGATCTAATTCATTTTGAAAAACTTCGTAACATTTCGCGCAGCCGGTTTTCCCGGAACGTAATATATCATTAATTGTAGACCGGCATAACGTGCAAACTTTCGTAACAGACGGGTTATTTATTCTGTACAACATCAGTATTAACTCCTCTCATATATTTTATTTTACTTCATGACCGCCAAAATAATCTGCCGCATAATATCGGCGCGCAGAAAATTATTTTCTGTACAGCTTAAAGCTATCGTTATTAATTTTTTTTCACGCTCGTTTATTATTTCATTTGCATACAGGTTATTAACAAACGCAAGCGCCGCATTAATTTCGAGTTCGCCGCCGATCGCATAAAAGAAGTGCATCAAATATTCGTTTTTATGGATTTGCTTTTTAATGATCCGAACGTATCCGCCACCGCCGCGCCTGCTCTCGATTATGTAACCTCGCTCAGGCGTAAATCGGGACGTTATCACATAATTGATCTGGCTCGGCACGCACCCGAATTTATTCGCCATATCGTTTCGCTGAATCTCAATTATGCCGTCAGTTTCATTAAGCATATCCTCAATCATTTTTTGAATCGCGTCAGATATTTTCATTGTTTTTTACCCGCTTCCTTTAAAATTTCCACCGCCGGTGCCGGCAAACGTCCTAAATGGTCAGGTCCGATATTGAGCAGATAATTGATACCCCGCTCGTTGAGATGGCGTTTGATTTCCAACACGCGCTCAGGCGTTTTCCAATCCGTATCAAACGCTTTGTAGCCCCACGTGTGATTAAGAGTGCCGGGCATTTCATAGAGCATACCGGTTTTATCGTCGTTTATAATTTCATTGTCGCCTGCCGATTGATAATCGCATTTACCGTGCCCGAGACGGGAGTTGATAAGGCAGTCGGGCTGATATTTTTTAACCATATCGTAAAGTTCCAGGCTCTGCTCGGCTGTAATATCAAACGGCGTGTCAAACCAAATCAGACACAAGTCGCCGTACTGCGTCAATATTTCTTTGACCTGCGGTTTAATTTTGCCCTCAAAACATATGGAGTAATTTTTGGTGGAGTTGTTCGGGAAATCCCAATCGTTTGTCCACGACATGCCGACGTTTGAATGACCGCCCGACCATCCGCCGCCGTGCGGCTGTTCCCAGTCCAACGCTTGGGAATAATATAAGCCCAATTTGAAATTATATTTAGCGCACGCTTCCGCAAGTTCGCCGATTATATCGCGTTTGAACGGTGTCGCGTCAACGCTGTTGAATTTGCTTGCATTCGATTTAAACAACGCGAAACCCTCGTGATGTTTCGAAGTTACCACCATATACTTCATACCCGCGTCCTGCGCGGTTTTCACCCATTCCTCCGCGTTGAAATAGATGGGATTGAAAACTTTGCACAACTGATGGTATTCGGCGTTCGGGATGTTAAAGTATGACTGCGCCCACTCACCTATATACCCTATCCGTCTGCCTTTCCACTCCCCGCCGATAATGGAATACAAGCCAAAATGAATCATCATTCCGAATTTAGCCTCGTAAAACCATTTTTTATTACCGGTAATCATATTATTCCCTCCTGATTCTTATATATTTATATTATAAATTAAAAGTCAGAGAAAGTCAAAGTTAAATAAAGTCAAACAGCCGCAACCAGACTCATTTACGAGGGGTTACAGCCGTTTATCTCGCTATTTCTAACTTTTCATTATTTTTATCAAAAATCCAAAATAAATATTTTATAATAAATTAACCAATAAATGATAAAATGACAACGAGGTGAGAAAAAACTGTTTGTATTTTGTTGGTGGGTTTATACCCTCTATTGGTTTTAAATCAAAAGCCAGACAAGCGGTTATAAATTTCATCAATTGACGGATACTTTTTCAATTATAATTTTAATTTATTGTATATGTATGTGTTGACAAACAGATAAAAATTTACTATAATTAATTCCGCGAACGAATAGCTGAAGCGCGCGAACGGGTAACCAGGTAAGACACACTTTCGGCGCAGCCGGGTAATGCTCGTCGAGCAGGATTCTGATCTGCTCCGCCCAGTCTTTCTTAGTCCTGCGTTCGGAAGCGCAGACATATCTCCGACCCTTGAGCGGTTCAG
>WREN01000108.1 GCA_009779295.1 Oscillospiraceae bacterium
TAATTTTTTCATATTTCTCCTCTTTCTTACACTAATAGCATTTTTTGCTGCGTGTATAATTATATATATATTGTAATATATATATAATTATTTGTCAAGAGGGTTTTTGAAAAAAGTTAATATTTTCTTAAAAGTGTTCTTTTTTTATATTAATTTATTAATTATATCTAATAAATCTGTAGGTTTGCCAACAATAGAAAGGGGAGGATGATAGATCATCCTCCTTACCTCACCCTTTTATGCAGGAAGGTCTGTAATTCGGAGTGGGTTTAATGTCTCCATCCCGACAGTATAATTGCTATCAATATTATATGCACTAAAATTGATTGTGATATAATTATATCATACGTGATGTGATTTGTCAAGAATTTTTATCTTGACAAAATATTGATATTATTATATAATGAAGGAAAATATTAAGGAGAATCACATATGATATTCGACAACATTAAAAACGCGAATCTGTACGCCGGCTTACATCCGAAATTCAAAGAAGCATTTGAATTCATTGAAAAAAATTTATCCAATCCGCCCGACGACGGCAAATATATCCTCGACGGCGATAATTTATATTCGATAGTTACACGGTATTCAACTAAAGAAAACAACGAAATTCAATATGAAGCCCACGATAAATACATCGACATCCAGTTTATCGTGAGCGGTAAGGAAATCTGCTACGTTAAAAACCGCGAGACACTGCAATTAAATAAACCTTACGACGCCAACGACGATTACGCGCTGTACGATTTCAACGGTTCGGGAACCCCGGTGCATTTGTCGGATTGTGAGTTTGTTATTTTATACCCATGGGATGCGCATATACCTGCGGTTATTGATGGGGACAGTTCCGACAATTTAAAATTTATTGTGAAAGTTAAGGTGTAAGGAAAAACACCCGTAGGCGGCGGGTGTTTTTCCTACATGAGGTATTCCTCACACAACCACATCGCAACTTTCTTTTATTTTGAATTCGGCGAAGTATCTGTTTTCCATCGGTATCCAGATGTTTTTGAATTTGTTGTACAACTGCGGACTGCGTTTTTTTATCCGCCGCAACTGCTCTTCTTCCGCAACGTCAACGAAAACCTTCAAATTATATATATAAGCAAATTTCGGATGCAGACTGTACGAGCCCTCAACGATTAATAATTGTTGAGGGTGAATCGTTTTCGTGCCGTTAAAATCCATCCGCGAACAGTCGAATATTTTATATTCGATTGTATTATCAATTTTGTCCGCAACTTCTTCGATAAAACGCTCGTAATGGATATTCCCGCCGGGTTCGTTCAAACGTTCGTCCGTCCGCAAATCTAACGGCAGGAAAAAATCATCCATACAAATAACATCACAGTTGTAAATCTCCCGGATTTTATTCGCAAGCGTAGTCTTCCCCGCCCCGCATTTCCCGTCGATCGCCATGACGGTTTTTTTGTCGGCGTTAATTTTATCTATAATTTGTTCAATCATTTGCCATCAATTTCGCCGCTTTCAAGCCGATTATCACGAACGGGATTATAGCTATATGAAGTATGATCCCGGGCACAGCTTTTACAAACGCGGAAGTCATGAAGATTTCAAACGAATACGGCATGTTTGAGATTAAAACTGTCCGCGCTAAACCCAATACTCCCCGCCCAATCAGCATCGCGCTGACGAGCGTAACATATATGTACGGTATTTTCTTCGGCAGTAATTTATACATCAATCCCGCGACTATCCCATACGCCGCGAGCTCGAACGCCATCGACAACGCTATCGGATAAAGCGGCGGCATGCCGAATACAAACGAACTTATCAGCGGCGTGATGAATCCGATTATTCCGCCGTACATCCATCCGCAGACGAATCCGCATATTAATACCGGGATGTGCATGGGCGAGATCATTTCGTTTATTGCCTGACCTGTGAATCTGGGTATAATGATACCTATCGCAAGGCATAAAGAAGCGAAAACAAGCTGCCTGATTTTTTTTGATTTCATAATAATTTTTTCTCCTTACAAAAAAATAAAACGAAAGTATAGCCCTTCATTATGTGAAGGGTTTTATACTTTCGTAGTATAGTTGATTTATTATAACACAAAAATATTATTTTGTCAATATATGTTCGCAGGCAATTGAAATTAATTCGGATATTGTTAAATCTTTTACGCCCGCGACATAAAAGTTGCATTTGTTTAAATTTAACGGTATCAATATTTTTTTCGCACGGCTGCCGCTGATTGCCGTCGCCATAACGGGCGTTACCTCGCCAAGAAGCGCGTCCGCGGCGATTATGCCTATCGGCCCGATGATAATATCCGCGGTTCGGGAATTAACGACCACGGAGTTTTCACCCGTTGCGCCTTGCGCAGCGCCGGCTTTGAGCATGTTTGCCGTCGCGATACTGTTCGTTCCTATTGCGGTCAATTCTATTTCAATTTGCATGGATAATAATTTTTCAATTATCATACTTCCGATTTTTCCGCCTTGCCCGTCTATAACAACGATTTTCATATTATAAACCTCTCCAATTCAGACAAATTTTTTATCACTGCTATTGTTTTATAACCGTCAAACGATTCCGTAGTTCCTGTGGTTACGGCTATAAAATCGATTCCCGCTCTATTCGCAGATTCCGCGTCAATTAAACTGTCGCCGATATACAAGATTTCATTTCCCAATATTTCTCCTGCTTTTAATAACGCGTCAGGAGCAGGTTTAGGATTTTGCACATCTTCATATCCGATAACTATATCGATCAAGTGTGAAATTCCATACATTTTTAATACTTCGTCGATTCTATATCGGAATTTATTCGTGACGACGCCCGTTTTGATTCCACGTGCCTTTAACATCTCAAGTACGGAAACAACGCCCTGAAACAATATTGTTTTCGCTGTCATAACTTCGTCCGCTTTGATTCTGAAATGTTCCCTGAATGTTTCTATCGTATCTCTGTCTGCGATACCCGTTAATTGAGTAAATGCTGCGGGAAGCGGTAATCCTACCGTCGTTTTGATTTCGTTTACTTCACAGCGCGAAAGATTCATAACGTCGAATCCATAATAAAACGCTTCAACGATTCCCTCTGTAGCATCGGCTAACGTGTAGTCGAAATCAAAAATGATTGATTTATACATATAAATCTCCTTGACATATTTTTTCCTGTATTGTATAATTAATTTAAATATAATGATAAAACATTTTTATTAATAAAACATTAAGGGAGTATTAAAGATTATGTTAGATTTAAAATTTTTATCCGAACCATGCCGAAATTTTTGTTTTCTAAGCAGTATTATTGTCAATGACGGCAACGCCGGAGGCGCAGAAAAAATAGTTTTCTCAAGTTTTGTAGCAGGCGGAAAAGGAATATTAGTATTTATTGATCCCAAAACGGGAGACAATGAAAGTTACGAATTTCCCGACGACGAGGGCGCGTGGGCATTATGCCTGCAGGACGACAATACCCTTCTCGTCGGAACATGCGCAAGATCCGGATATTTGCACGTATTCGATATTCCGTCGCGTACATGGCTTGCTTCATACCGCACGGCTACCGAAACTTACATCTGGAACCTCGTAAAAGCGTCCGACGGCAATGTATACGGCGGCACATACGGCGGGTGCAGGCTGGTCAAATACGATCACAGCAAGGGTACGCTCGAAGATTTGGGGCGGATGTCCGAGAATGAAGGCAATCTCTACAGCCGGACGGTTTATCCGGATTTGAACGGCGACGGCAACATCGTGATCGCTTGTATGTCCGCGACAAACGATTTGGTGGTTTATAATATTTACGAAAATAAAATCGTCGGGACGACTAAGAAACAGCCGGTTCTGCCGCAAGCGAACATTCTCGCCGACGGAACTACCTTCCGGACAGACGGACAGGAATATGTTCTGACAAAAAACGGCGTGGATACATATTACGATTTCACGGTGACTCCGCCGCCTACAGCAATATTGGGATTGACTACAGACGAAAACGGAGTAGTTTGGGGCAGTAGCGGATTCGGGCAGACTATTTTCAGTTACGATCCCAAAACGGGAGCAAACTTGAATACAAAAGGCGTGTGTTCGTCCGGCGGGGAAGTTTACGGAATTCAGGCGATAAACGGCAAAATCTATACCGCATCATATGCGGGCGCCGACACGACGAAATACGATCCAACTCAGCCCTGGAATCAAAGAGAGAATTTAAACCCGAAAACTGTAGCGAACGCAAAACCGTACATCCGCCCGACGGGTTTCAGTACCTTGGGTCCCGACGGCAACTTCTGGACAGGCTGGCAATCGGGTTACGGAACATACGGCGGCGGTTATTCGCGGCTTGATGTGAATACCGATGAGCAGACGCTGTGGAAGAATCCGGTTTCCGAACAGGCGGTCAGCAGTTTGACGGCGGGAGATAAGTATCTGTATTTCACAACCGATAACAGCGCGAATGGGTTACTACCGAAAGCTGAGGATGTTCATCTGTGCGTTATCGATACCGACGGGAATCTGGTGAAGGATGTCGTTTACAAATATGGGTATCATTTGCACAAACCGTGTTTCTTTAACGGGAAAGTTTACGTTCCGGTAAACGGTGCGCTGCATATATACGATGAACTTTTAGAAAACTGCGAAGTTAAAACATTTGAAAATAAAATATACGAACTGTATAATCTGCCGATGAGCGGCAAAATGCTTGCGGTGTTCAACGATATGACAGCGGTTGTTGACGAAAACGGCGAGATTATCGAAAAAGTATACGACAAACCGCTCCACGGCAGGATAACAATAGCAAAAGACGAAAAGATTTATATAACACAAGAATCAAAATTGTATGAGGTGATAATATCATGAGGATAGGTTTATGTTCATCAGAATTTAAAGTCCCGCTGGATTGTGAGACGTATTTCAAAAAGTTAGCGGATTTGGAGTTTCCGGTCACGCAGCTTGGGTTTATGTCGCTTACGGAGTTCGGATTCACTCCGACGGGGAGTATCGAGATACCGGGGCATGTCGATGACAGCGTTATTGACAAAATCAAAAACGCCGCAAATAAGTACGGCGTGGAGATTGCCGCGTGCAACGGTACGTTCAATATGGCGCACCCCGACCCTGCTATCCGCGAAGAGGCGATAGCGCGGTTTGAGGGATTCACCGCAGCAGTCACAAAATTCGGCGCAAAGTTCATAACTTTATGCAGCGGTACGCGCAATCCCGACCATTTATGGTCGCCGCATCCCGACAACGAAACGCAAAGCGCGTGGGACGATATGTTCGACTCGATGAAGAGGATCACAAAAATAGCGGAGAAATACGGGCGCGTGCTTGCAATCGAAACCGAAGCCGCGAACGTTATCAATACTCCCGAAAAGGCACGTAAGATTATGGACGACTTAGGTTCGCCGAATTTGAAAATGATAATCGACTGCGCGAATCTGTTCCATGTAGGCAAAGCGCATAAGGAAAATGTGCGCGCGACGCTGAAGAAGGCGTTCGAATACTTCGGGAACGACATCGTTGTCGCGCACGGCAAGGATATCTCGGATTCGAACGGGATCGATTACTGTCCTACCGGAGAAGGGATTATTGATTACGAATATTTTGTGGAGTTGCTGAAGGAGTACGGTTATCAGGGAGATATGCTACTTCATTCGATTTATGATGAGGAGAAAATGGTTGTAGGAAGAGATTTGATTAAGAGGTATGTTTAATGCAAGATGGAAATTCAAAAAAACATAAACAATATCAAAACAGACCCAAAATTGAAGACTTCGTTTCTGAATCGGATTTTGACGACGAAATAAAAAATATAATTCTTGATTTTGCGTCTTATCTGAGAACTAATAAAATGCCTCCTCAATGGGCGGCGATAAATTCATGGAAGTTCCTTTATAAAAGAGAACGGATCGGATATATAAGACTGATTGACGGCTCTTGGTTTTTTGATTATATAATTCCTAAAAAAGAAAAATCTCGGGAGTTGTATAACGCAAATTTAACAATAGATGAAAAGTTCGAAGAATATGCCGAAAAGGAAAACTTAAAGGAATATATTTGGGATAATGTTAAATATTGCACCCAATGTATTTCAATCGGACATTGCTCTCCTAAAAACCTGAATATTTTCGGAAAGGATTTTAAAGAACTATGCTGGAACGGCAACTTAAGTTTTAAAAATCCTACTCCCGCAGAGTTGGAACGATTGAAAAAGTTATATGATTATCTTAAAAATAACATAACTCAATAAAAAATATAAATTTGGAGGCTTAAAAACATGAAAGAACTTAATATCGGAATGGTCGGCTACAAATTCATGGGGAAAGCGCACAGCAACGCGTATCAGCGGCTGGCGATGTTCTTCGACGGCAACGCTCATTGTAACCTTACCGCGATTTGCGGCCGCGATGAGGAGTGGGTGAAATCGGCGGCAAAAAAATATGGTTGGGCGGGCTATGAAACTTCGTGGGAGAAGTTAATTACCCGCCAGGACATCGACGTCATCGACATTACCGCGCCGTCTGACGCGCATTATACGATTGGCATAGCTGCGGCCGAAAACGGCAAGCACATTTTCTGCGAGAAACCGCTCGCGCTGAGTTTGAAGAACGCGCGCGAAATGTACGAAGCCGTGTTGAAAAACAAAGTGAAGCATCAGATTGGATTCAATTACAGGTTCATTCCGGCGATGCAGCTCGCGAAGCAAATGATCTCTTCGGGGAAACTCGGTACGATTCGTCATGTCAGGGCACACTATTTACAGGATTACATCATCGACCCGGAGTTCCCGCTCATCTGGCGGTTGCAGAAAGACGTCTGCGGTTCGGGTTCGCTCGGCGATTTGGGCGCGCATTTGATCGACATGTCGAGATTCTTAGTCGGCGAATTCAAAACGATAATGGGCATCCAGAAAACTTTCGTCACCGAACGCCCCGTCGTCGAAATGATGACGGGAATCACGGCGACCGCGAAAGAAGGCGCGAAAAAAGGTAAAGTCGAAGTTGACGACGGCACGGTATTCGTTGCGGAATTCGAGAACGGCGCGCTGGGTACGTTCGAAGCGACGCGGTTCGCGCACGGCCACAAGAACGACTGGTCGATCGAAATCAACGGCGACAAAGGCAGTTTGAAATTCGTTTTCGAACGCATGAACGAACTTTGGTATTTCAACGCCGACGACGAGAGCGGATTGCAGGGGTTCAGGCATATCCAGACGAACGAGGGCGTTCATCCGTATATGCAGGCGTGGTGGCCGGCGGGTCACGTCATCGGCTACGAGCATACGTTCGTGCACGAGATGTACGAGTTCACGGAGGCAATCGTGAACGATACGGCGACATCCCCTGATTTCTACGACGGCGTAAAATGTTCGCAGGTAATTGAAGCGGTTGAGCTGTCGTCCCAAAGGCGCGCGGCGGTTGATGTAGATTCGTTATGAA
>WREN01000109.1 GCA_009779295.1 Oscillospiraceae bacterium
TATATGTTAAATCTTCCGAAGATAACACGACTCCGCCGTAACCCGATTTTTTCAATTCTGTAAGATCCACATCGGGAAAATTGAAAGCTATCGGCCTGTATTCATTTTTTATATTTATAAAACATTTTTTTAATTCGTTGTAATCTTTTATGATATTATCCATTTAATTTACCACTTTCCCTTATTAAAAATAATTATATCATATAAATTCCTAATTGTAAACAGAAAAAATAAGTATAAATATTGACTTTTCATCATTATTGTAATATAATTAATGAGTATGATTTGAAAATGACCATAAAAAGGTGGTGTTTATATGGTACAAATCGACAAAATGCCAAATGAATTATTAAAAAAATTAGATGAAAGAGGGATTTCAGAAAGCTCTATTAAACTTACAGTAAAAGCAGACATGAACCGCGACGGAGTATATTGCGATAACTGGATCGTAGCGACAGATACGGATTTAATTTGTATCGGCGGTTCGAAAATAATTTTGCCGAAGGAAAACAGAAAGATTACAGAAACGAACAAATTGAGAGTGGAGTTCGGCGAAATATCTTTTGAGTATTATCAATTAAAGGAACTTACGGAGTTCAAAGTCGAAGATTTGATCTCGACAGCCGCTTTGACGGCAAAGAAAGTTATTGAAGGTCAGGATGAAAGCGCCAACGAAGTTGATGCTCCGCCCGCGGAATTTCAATTGATTACATACTTTTCCAACACACAAAAAAGCAATTTCCATTTATTCGTGAAATATCTCGGCAAACTTAAAGAAAAGGGCGAAGTAGAATTCGACGAAGCCGATAAAGCGGAAGAATTATTTTGTCCGAAATGTGGCAACAGGTATGCCGACGCGAAAAGAAAAATCTGCATGAAGTGCATGGATAGAAATAAAATCATCATGCGTACATTGCCGTTTTTCTTTAAATATAAGTTTTATATTATAATTATACTTATAACTATAATATTGTCAAGTGCCGTCGGTGTAGTAGCGCCGTATGTCAACCAAGCGTTCTTCATAGATGAGGTATTGACGGAAACCGGAAGATTCTTCGGGCAGATATTGCTTGTATTATTTATGATTCTGGGGATGCGGCTGGTAGATATGTTTGTCGGAATGATAAGCGGCGTCGCAAACGCGTCAATCGCGGCAAACGTTACTTATGATTTGAAAAAGGTTATATTCAGCGCGATAGAACGGCTGTCCATCAGCTTCTTTACGAGCAGGCAGACCGGAGGATTGATGACGCAGGTCAACAATGACGCCAATACGATCTATTGGTTCTTTTGCGACGGGTTCCCTTACTTTTTAATAAACATAACAAAGATAGTCGTCATTTTAATTATCATGTTAATATTAAATCCGATATTGACGTTGATTTCGCTTGTAATTATACCGTTCGTAATAGTATTCATATATATGATATTTGAAAAGCTCGGAAAACTTCACTCAAAACGTTATTCAAGTGCGCGCGGAATGAATTCGATCCTGAGCGACGTACTCGGAGGAGTCCGCGTAGTTAAGGCGTTCTCAAAAGAGAAGGATGAAATCAAACGTTTCAACTCTCGAAGCGAACGCTTGGCGACAAACGATCAGAATTTGGGTGTATACGCGAATACCAGATTCCCCGCGATAAATCTGCTCATGTATTTCAGCAATATCGTTATATGGGGCGTAGGCGGATGGATGGTTATTAAGGGCGAGTTTAATTACGGTATGCTTATGACCTTTATTGTATATATAAATATGATCTACAGTCCGATGTACTTTTTCGTGGATATGGCGTATTGGCTGTCCGACGCGTTGAACGCGATGCACCGATTGATTGAAATCATGGACGCCGTTCCCGACGTCGTTGAAAGCGCGAACCCTGTTCCGATGCCTGATATCCATGGGAAGATTTCATTTGAAAACATTGAATTCTCTTACGAAAAGAACCGCAAGATAATCGACGGAATAACATTTGATATAGAAGCCGGGACGATACTCGGAATCGTCGGTCCCACAGGTTCCGGTAAGAGTACGCTCGCGAATTTGTTGATCCGCCTTTACGACGTTAAAACCGGCGAAATCAAAATCGACGACGTGAACGTTAAAGATATTTCCTTCAACGATTTGCGGCAGAATATATCGATCGTTTCGCAGGAGACGTACCTGTTCGCCGGAACGATACTGGAGAACATTAAGTATGCCAAACCGGACGCTACATACGATGAAGTCATCGAGGCGGCGAAAGCCGCGAGCGCTCACGATTTCATTATGAAGCTGCCGGACGCTTACGCGACGATGATAGGGTTCGGGTATAAAGATTTATCCGGCGGAGAACGCCAACGTATTTCCATATCGCGTGCGATACTGCGGGATCCGAAGATATTGATTCTTGATGAAGCGACCGCATCGATGGATACGGAAACCGAACGACATATCCAGTCCGCGCTTGAAAAATTAGTTAAAGGGCGTACGACGATCATGATAGCGCACAGGCTTTCAACGTTACGCAACGCCGATAAACTTATCGTAATTGAAAACGGGAAAATGCCGGAATACGGTACGCATCTCGAATTAATAAATAAAAAAGGAATATATTTTAAGTTGTATAAATTACAAATGGACGCTCTGAAGAACATCGGAGTTGAGGAGTAAGGAGGGCTTACTATGGAAGAAAACGTTATCACCGAAACCAAAACATCGCTGAACGATGTTATATCGGTAGTTTATTTTAACGCCGAAAATGCCGTCTTTGATGTAAAAAACAATTTTTTAACATTGGACGCAAAATTAAAAAACGAACAAGGCGAGACAGAAGATAAAAAATTCCCGCGCGTATATTTGCATCGGGCTTTCCCTTTCGACAATCCGTTTTCATACATATCCGTGCTTGACAAAGATAATAAGGAAATCGGTATAATCCGCGAGCTTAAAGATTTAGATGAAAATTCGCAAAATTTAATCGTCGATGAACTGCACCGCAAATATTACGCTCCGTCGATTAAAACTATTCAATCTGTGAAGGAACGTTACGGTTATTCGTATTGGAAAGTCACAAGCGACGCGGGCGATTTGTCGTTTACATTGCAGGATACATTCCGCAGCATATTGAAAGTCGGCAACAACCGGGTATTCATCGTTGACATAGACAATAACAGATACGAAATACCGGACGTTGAAGCGCTTGATTTTAAAAGCTACAAAAAAATCGAGCTGTATCTATAAGGCGGTGATAAAAGTATGCAAACAAGAGAAACTTTAATTAATCGCCTGACAAAAATAAACAGATATATCAACGAAGACGACATTGTCGTAGTATTTGAATATAACCTGAAAAACGATTCGGATAACGAAAAAGTAGACGGGTTTATTGTTGTTTTAAAAGATAAACTTTTCAATTACTTAAACGATAATATAATCGAAGAATTTGAATTAAAGGACGTTAAAGAATTTAAAATAAGTCTCGGAGTCGGATGTATATTCATTGAATGTAAATTGAATGAAACCGAAGAAGACAGAATGATTTGTCGAAGCGATATGGCGTACAACAGGCTTTACGCCGCTATAACGAAACGTCTCAATAAATATCTTGAGCAAAATAAATACACCTATAATTACGAAGAAGAAATGATGAAAGCATGTCCGAAATGCGGCCGCCCCTTCGCGCCCGGGTCTACATACTGCGAACACTGCGTAAAGAAAAAAGAATATTTAAAACGGCTGTATGTAATCGCGAAACCTTACCGTAAATATATTTTTATCACGATAATCCTCTTTTTCATAATTACAGCGTGTACATTGATAACCCCTTATATAAGCAAGATAATCGTCGATGAATATATCGTTTCCGAACACCCCGAATTGGTTGTATTGTCTTCGTTTATCATCATGATAATAGCAATGGTTGCGGTCGATTTATTTTCTCAGGCATTGGGTATTATACGGAGTCTTACGCTTATAAAAGCGGGAAACTCGCTTGTTGTTAAACTCAGAGAACTGATATTCAACAAAATCCAGCAGTTGTCGTTATCCCGTATATCCAAACGCACAGCAGGAGAACTTATGCACCGCGTCACGGGAGATACATCACAGCTCCAGCACTTCATAACGCGCGAAGTCGGTAATATAATCGAACAACTTCTAATCTTTATCGCAATAGGCACGTATTTGTTCATTTATAACTGGCAGCTCGCGTTAATGATAATACTGCCGCTGCCGGTAGTCATCGTTGCGAGCAGGATGTTCTGGCGGTTTATACACAGGATTTATCACAGGCAATGGAATTATGAAGCTAAATCCAGCACGATGCTGCATGATATATTTTCAGGAATCCGCGTTGTGAAATCATTCGGTATGGAAAAGCAGGAAAAGGATCGTTACGATGAACAAATCGCGAAACTGCGCGATACATCCATAAAAAACGAACGGTTCTGGGCGATTGTATCTCCGTTCTTAAATCTACTCGTAAGCGCCGGTGAATTCTTTTTACTGTATTATGTCGGGAGTAAAGTAATCGGCGGCGAAATGACGCTCGGGCAAATGGCGCAATTCTCCGTTTATGTAGGAATTATATACGGACCGATGCGCTGGATGGGTAATCTTCCGCGTTATCTTGTCAGGGTTATGACTTCGATAGTTAAAATCTTCGATATAATCGATGAAAAAATCGAAGTATCAGATAAAGATACGGCTGTCGATCTTGACATCAAAGGGTATATCGATATTGAAAATATGTCGTTCGGGTATGATGAAACCGTCGACGTATTGAAAAATATCAATTTAAGCATTAAGCCCGGCGAAATGATCGGTATCGTCGGCAGATCGGGCGTAGGGAAATCCACGCTGATAAATCTGGTTATGCGTTTGTATGACGTCGGAGAAGGCTCAATAAAAATCGACGGCGTTGATTTGCGCGAAATATCTCAGGAATCACTGCGGTCGCAGATAGGCGTTGTGTTGCAGGAAACGTTCCTGTTCTCGGGAACTATTTACGACAACATCGCATACGCCAAAGCGGACGCGACGCGTGACGAAATTATCACCGCGTCGAAAATCGCGGGCGCTCACCAGTTTATTATGAAACTGCCGGAAGCGTATAATACGAAAGTCGGCGAGCGCGGTTACACTTTATCCGGCGGCGAACGTCAGCGCGTTTCGATTGCGCGCGCGTTACTGCACGACCCGCGGATTTTAATTCTCGATGAAGCGACCGCGTCATTGGATTGCGAAACGGAAAAGCAAATTCAGGATTCGTTGCAAAAACTGATAAAAGACCGCACGACTCTTGCAATAGCGCACAGGTTATCAACATTGCGCAACGCGACACGATTGATAGTATTGGATAAAGGCACAGTCGCGGAAGTGGGAACGCATGAGGAATTGCTGCGGAAAAAGGGCATATATTACGGCTTGGTAATGGCGCAGCGGCAAATGTCGAAGATGAGCAAAGAAGCGGGAACATAAGGATATGAATACCAAAAAAATAATTTGTTTGCTATTAATATTATTTTTATTCAGTTGTACTAATGATACCGTATCTTCGGAATCTCCCAAACCCGAAGAAACCGAAGAAGCGATTGAACCCGAAATATATATTGCTCCAACTGTAAAAATAATATCTGTATCAGCGGGCGAAAATCACACACTGGCTTTGGATGATAAAGGACAGGTTTGGGCGTGGGGAGATAATCTTTACGGTCAGGTCGGTGACGGGAATTTTACTAATTATCTTGATTTTCCTCAATTGGAACCGGAAGATGAATATTATTATGATGAAAATATTAATCGGAGAAAAGATATTGACAATGATGTTTATACTCCTAAATTAATAATGGATAATGTAAAAGAAATTTTCGCGCGGGCGTTTGGGAGTTTTGCTATTACGAACGACAATAAATTATATGCTTGGGGCAAAAATGACTTAACACCTGAAATTAATGCTACGCCCACTTATATAATGGACGATGTATTATATGTGGATTCCAGTTACAATTATAATATGCCTCAAACATTCATAATAAAAACGGACAATACATTATGGTTTGCCGGCCCTATAGGTTTTCTTAATGAAGGAACATTTTATTCGGAACCCGTATGTTTATACGAAAATGTAAAGAAAGCTGTTTTTGATGACAGTTGGCCCACAGGTATAGTAATATTAACGACAGATAATAGATTAATTTCCTATGCGCCTGAAGTAATGAACTCTAATAATTTTATATTCAAAGAAATAACCGGGTTAAATAACGTAGTCGATATATCTGCCGGTGCAGAGCAAGTATACACATTGAATACAAGTGGCGAAGTATATGGCTGGGGAGCAAACGGTTATGAAGGCAGATTGGGCGCGATGGGTGATATATATTGGATTGATGAACCAATTTTTATCGCTGCTGACATTAAAAAGATTCTTCATGGACAGATGTTTATTACAAATGAAAATACTCTTCTGGTTTGGGGAACAATATATTGGGCATATGATTCCAGAACAACGCAAGGTCAGGTAGGAGCCGGAATTACCGACGAATTAATTGTCTATGGTAAAACGCCCGTAGAAATATTAAACAATATCGCTATAGCGGACGGACGCAGATTTCATTTTATCGCGGTTAATAATGACGGAATTGTTTATACATGGGGTAATAATTTTTACGGACAGTTAGGAAATGGAACTTCCGAAGACATAATAATTCCTACACCGATAATTTTTCCATAATAATGGATACGCCAATGTATCCATTATCGCTTTCTATCAATAATATCAATATATGGATAATTTTGATTTTTCTACTCTTGACAAAGTAATATTTTTGATATATAATTAATATATTACATAAAAGGAGAGATATTATAAAAATGGATATATTCGATAATATTGCAAAAAAATTAACGGATGCGGCTGATTATACAATTAAAGAAGCTGAAAAATTTACCGGAACGGCAAAGATCAAATTTGCAATTATGAACAAAGAAAGTTCAATTGACGACCTGTATTTAAAAATCGGACAGTATTGTTATGACCAGAGTATTGACTCATCGGTTGACAACAGTATTCCAATCCAAGCAGCCTGTGATGAAATTTCACAATTGCAAAACGAATTGAAGGCTTTGAATGAAGAACTCGCTTCATTGAAGAATTATAAAATCTGCGTTGAATGCGGCACAAAAATAGACCGCGAGATGGCATATTGTTATAAATGCGGAAAACAACAATAACGAGGAGTAAAAAGTATGATGTACAGAGTTCGTAATCCTGTTTTAACTTTAGTATTATGTTTAGTAACGTGCGGCATATATAATTACATAGCAATTTATCAAATCAGCGACGACTTGCGTTCATACACCAACCGAA
>WREN01000110.1 GCA_009779295.1 Oscillospiraceae bacterium
TCACAGACGGGCATAAATACGCCATGAACGCTTACAACAACGGCTGCCGGGTGTTTGTTTGCGAGGAGAAATTATCACTTCCGGATGACGCTACACAAATAATCAAATCCGATACGCGTATCGAGCTTGCAAAAATATCGGCGGAATTTTTCGGCTGCCCCGCGAAACAGTTGAAAATTATCGGCGTTACCGGCACGAAAGGTAAAACTACGACGGAATTATATATCTGGAACATTTTAAAAAATGCCGGAATCAACGCGGGATTCATCGGCACGAACGGAATCATCATAAACGACATCACGATTCCGACCGTCAATTCAACACCCGAAAGTTACGAACTGCATAAAGCCTTTGCCGAAATGGTTCGGCAGGGAATTAAATATGTGGTTATGGAAGTTTCTTCGCTGGCGTATAAAAGTAATCGGGTGTACGGAATTGATTTTGAAGTCGGAGTTTTTACAAATTTATTTCCCGACCACATAGGCGAGAATGAACATCCGGATTTTGACGATTATAAATCATGTAAGGCGCGGTTATTTGAAAACTCCGAATATTCCGTTTTCAACGCGGACGATGATTGGTGCGATGAAATGATTGCGCATGCCAAAGCGAATTATAAGACATACGGGCTTTCCAACGCTCATAACATTACGCCGTGGCAAAATGAAAATGTTCTCGGCGTGAAATATAATTATAAAAACCACGAAGTTATCGTCAAAACGCCGGGCGTATTCAGCGTATACAACTCGTTGGCGGCGATTTCGGTATGCGAAATACTCGGAATCGATATGGAAATCATCCGAACATCGTTTCAGGATTTCGCGGCGAAGGGGAGATTTGAACTTGTGGACGCGCTGCCGTACGCGAAGTTTATTATAGATTATGCGCACAACGAATTAAGTTTGCGCAATGTGCTTGAAACTTTACGGCAATACAGCCCCAGACGGCTTGTTTGTTTATTCGGTTCGATAGGGGGCAGGTCGAAACTGCGGCGCGAAGGATTGGGAAAGGTCGCCGCCGAACTCGCGGACTTCTGCATTATCACGAGCGACAACCCTGATAATGAAAACCCGCTCAATATCATCGCTGAAATTGAGCGGAGTGTGAAAAATTGTCCGTATATTATAATCCCCGACCGCAAGGAAGCGATTGAGTACGCAGTCAACAACGCTGCGGAAGGAGATATCGTTTTACTCGCCGGTAAAGGTCATGAAGATTATCAAATCGTGAACGGCGAACATATACCGTTCGTCGAACGGAAAATCATCATGGAAGCTGCGGAATCTATTTTGTCATTTCGTTGAATTTGTTCATGAACGCGGTTTTGTCCGATTCGCTCATAACGGTATAAATCAAATACTGCCCGGCGGAAGTTACTTCCGCCTCTTTTAATTTAACGCGTTCTTCGGGCATATAGTTGAAATTGTCGAAATTCTCAAGCAGATTCGTCAAATAATTTTGCAGTCTTGTTTTAACTGCGTCGAAATTTCTACTGTCGGAAATTTTAAATATGCCGTACTGGTCGATTTCCGTACCGCTCGTTTGGATGTACAACACGAATTCGTCAATCAATTCTTCTTCGATTCCCAGCATACCGCGGATATAATCCGCATCCACGTCGGATAGTTTATCGCCGTTTGAGATGACTCTGTTCATCTCTCCGGCTATTTCTTTGAGTGGAACGTTCGGATTTATTTGACTTCCGCAGCTTACTAAAAAAATTAATAAAAATAATAATATTCTTTTCATATGTTACCTCGTTATCAAAGCGTGCGTTCTGATATAATTGAGTTCGATATTGAATCCTGTTTCGTTCAGATGAATCCCGTCGCCGTTCTGTAATTCCTCCGGAAGGAAACCGTCCTCGCCGACGAGTACGGAATAAGTGTCCAGATAGGGAAGTTTCATATCGTTCGCGATTGACGCGATCCATTCGTTCGCCGCTGAGATTTTTTCGTTGTTGATTTGATTTTGGTTGGAATATGACCGTGCCACCGGGAAAACCGATTGCAGGATTATATAAGTGTTCGGACTTTTCGATTGAATAGTTTCGAGCATTTTTTTGTATTCGCTTTTGAAATACGTTTCATCCATGAACGACACACCATTTACGCCGAGAGTAATCAACAATATGCTCGGCTGTTTGCGTTCGACGGCTTCAGCGATTGTTATTTCCTCGCTTGTTTCGGGATATAGGATCGTCGCGATACTCGCCTGTGAAAGGGTTAATGTTCCGTTGACGGGAGTCCATACCTGCGTGGTTTCACGGCCATCCTTTAACATCCGGTAACTTCTCAAGCCGTTTGTAGTGGAATCGCCTAAAAATATAATGTTGTCGATATATTCCTGACCTGCGTCGGTCGTTTCTTTCAAAACAACGTCAGGATACAGCAACGCCATTTTCGTCGCAGGAGCGTCAACAACTTGAACCGTAGATACATATGGATTTTCCTTGGTTGTTTCAGCAGGCGTCGAAACTGTTGTTGTTTCAACCGGTTTCGGAGCCGTTGTAACTGTATTATCCGTTTCAATATTATTAGTTGGCGTTTCCGAACTTGAGTTTGACGAATAAATTATAAAGATGACAATCATGCTGACGAAAATCAACATGACTATTACCGATACAAATTTGTAAATATCGAACTCGCTGCTGTTATTATTAATTTTAGTATTCATATAATCCTACTTTAAAACATTTTTTTGTATTCCGATTTATCTTTCTTCTTTTCCTGAAAAACACCTCTTATCAACATTGTTGCCCCCATTATTATAGCGTATACAAGAATGAAGCAGATTATTATAAATAAAGCGGTTGGTCCGTTTAGATAATATCCGGATACAACAATAAACATCAAAATAAAATCGATTAACGTCAACACAAAATGCAATAAAAATTTTAACGCCGTTACGATTTTTAATGTTAATATTTTATTTATCAGCGCGAATAATAGCGAAAAAACAAATAACATCGCCATGAATTTTAAATCGGGAACCATATTTGAATCCACCGAAGACGCTATGGCGGTCGTTATAAAAATACATACCGTGAACAATGAACACGCAGGGTATATAATTGTAGTTAATATTTTTTTAAACATTTAATATTGTAAACCCTCACTTATTATCATATATAATATTATACCATAATATATATTGCCGAATAATGTCATAATTATTAAATATTAATACAATTAATTTTTTAGCCGCAATATTTTTATATGCTGAACAGTTGACAATTAATTAAAAAAATTGTATAATTAAATATCATGGTATATGAAAACCTAAAGGAGAAAATATGAACAGAAGAAAAGCGCGGGAAATTCTTTTCGGATTGATATATGAAATGGATTTTCATAAAGATGAAAATCCGGACGAAGTTTATAAAAACGCCGCGGAGTTCAGGGAATTCGAGGACGATAATTATATTTTGAAAATATATAAAGGATTGCCCGATAAATTAGAATACATTGACAAAAGAATAGAAGAGAGCAGCGTTGGCTGGAAGCAGGAACGCTTGTCTAAAACGTCGCTCGCGATAATGCGGCTCTGTGTTTACGAAATGCTGTACGTTGACGATATTCCGTTCGAAATCTCAATCAACGAAGCGGTAGAACTGGCTAAAAAATTCGATCACGAAAACGCTCCGGCGTTTATCAACGGAGTCGTGAACAAAATCGCGGACTTGGAAGGGGTAAAAACGCAGGAGTGAAATACTTTCTCGGCATTGATACAAGCAATTACACGACTTCCGCGGCTGTTTGTAATGAGAACGGCGAGGTTATCAAAAATATCCGTATGCCGTTGAAAGTGAATGACGGCGAACACGGTTTGCGTCAAAACGACGCCGTGTTCGGGCATATTAAAAACCTCCCCCAGGTTATGGAGCAAATCGGCAAAACAGATGTTACTGCGATTGGTTATTCGGCTTATCCGCGCGACGTGGGGGGTTCGTATATGCCGTGCTTCTTGGCGGGTGAAGCCGTTGCGTGTTCGAACGCGAATATTAATGGTATACCATTGTATAAATTTTCACATCAGGCGGGACACATCGCCGCCGCGAAATATTCAAGCAAAATGGACGCAGAAAAATTCATCGCTTTTCATGTATCGGGTGGTACAACGGAAGTTTTACACGTTGAAGGCGATATTATCACCAAACTCGGCGGTACTTTGGATTTGAACGCGGGACAGGTAATCGACAGGGTCGGCGTGAAGTTGGGATTGAAATTCCCTTGCGGCGCGGAACTTGAAAAGTTAGCGGGGAACTATGATATAAAAGTCAATGTATGCGTAAACGGTTGTGATTGTAATCTTTCCGGTTTAGAAAACAAAGTGACCGAACTTACCGATACCGGTTATATCGCGGCGTATGTGATCGAGTTTATAAAAATTACGCTTGACAAAATGACGTACAACGCATTATTAAAACATAATCTTCCCGTTTTATACGCCGGCGGGGTCATGAGTAACCAAATAATTAAAAATTATCTAAGCAATAAATATGAATCTTACTTCGCGTTGCCGGAATTTTCAGCCGATAACGCCGCCGGAATCGCTATTCTATGCAAACAGAGGTATTTGAATGGAAACTGAAACTAACAATATCTTCACGGTATCGCAGATAAACGAATACATCAAAGCAATAATCGACGATAACAAACTTTTGAACAGCGTCTACATCAAAGGTGAGATTTCTAATTTTACCAATCACTACAAAACAGGGCATTTATATTTCACTCTAAAAGACGCTGACGGAATAATCCGCGCGGTAATGTTCAAGAGTTCGGCTGTTAAACTCAAATACATGCCTGAGAACGGTATGAAAGTCATTGCGCACGGGCGCGTTTCAGTATTTCCACGTGACGGGCAATACGTTTTCTACGCGGACAACATCGAACCGGACGGAATCGGCGCGCTGTATGTAGCGTTCGAACAGTTGAAAACGCGGCTCGAAACAGAAGGATTGTTTCGCGCAGACAAAAAATTACCGCTGCCGAAAATCCCTGTCAGGATAGGAATCATCACGTCGCCGACAGGCGCAGCCGTTAGGGATATGATAAACATACTCGGCAGAAGGTTCCCATTTGCGGAGATAATTCTGTACCCGTCGCTTGTGCAGGGCGAAAACGCCTCCGCGCAAATGATCGAAGGCCTGGAATATTTCAACAAACGCGAAACCGATCCGGTCAACGTGATAATCATCGGCCGAGGTGGCGGATCGATCGAGGATTTGTGGGCGTTCAACAGCGAAGAGCTTGCGCATAGCATCGCGAAATTGAAAATCCCGGTGATTTCTGCGGTCGGTCACGAAACCGACTTCACAATTTGCGACTTCGTTTCCGACAAGCGCGCGCCGACGCCATCGGCGGCGGCTGAACTCGCCGTGCCGGATATTGTTGAGTTGAAACAAAAGTTTGTGAATTTAATCACGCGTATGGAAATGCTTTTGGCGCAGAAAGTGAAAATCTACCGGCAGAACGTCGAGCGCGTGGAGAAGAACCGGATTTTCGTTTCGCCGAAGAATATCATCGACGACAAGAGAATGGTGGTATTGAATTATTCAAACCAATTTGAAAACGTTATGAAACTTTACATCCAAACGAAGAAGAACGCGTTCGAACGCAATGCCGTGACGCTCAACGCTTTGAATCCGCTCGCGATAATTTCGCGGGGTTATTCGGCGGTGTTCGGCGCGGACGGCGCGCTGATCAAGAGCGTGGAACAGGTCGCGGTGGGCGATGAGATTAATGTTAAAACGACGGATGGAAATATTGTTGGGGAAGTGAAAAATATTGAATGGAAATAAATTATAATGATTTTTTAATAAGCGACGATAAATCTTTAATTCAAGCAGAACGTGTCTATGAATTATTGCGAACCACATATTGGGCTGAAAATCGTTCAATAGAAATTATTAGAAAGACAATACAAAACTCGCTTTGTTTTGGGGTTTATACAAATGATTTATTAATCGGATTTGCGCGTTGCGTAACCGATTATTCAGTCATGTACTGGCTTTGCGATGTTATTATTGATGAAAAATACAGAGGGCAAGGTTTAGGAAAAGCACTTATGAAAGCGATTACCGAACATAAAGATTTGAAATTTCTTAGAGGTATGTTAGCAACAACAAATGCACACGGTTTATATGAACAATATGGATTTAAACATGACAAAGATTCTTTTATGCGTAAAATTCCAAACCAATCAAAATAAGCATTATCTACACTATGAAAGGAATAAACAACTAAATGGCTACAAAAAAAGAAGAAAACATCAGCTTTGAAAACGCGTTACTGCGCCTTGAGGAAATTTTGCGCGTCCTCGAAAAGGGTTCGGCTCCGCTTGACGACTCGCTGAAAATGTTCGAAGAAGGCGTCAACTTGGTTCGACTGTGCAATAACAAACTTGACAACGCCGAGCAGAAAATCAAAATCTTAATCAAAAATCAGGACGGCAATTATGACGAACAGGATTTCACAAAAACTGAATGACACCGCGGAACTGATTGAACGCGAACTTGACAGGTATTTTTTCGTTGGTGATAAAAAATATCAAATCCTTTTCGATTCGGTCAGATACAGTGTGCTTGGCGGCGGAAAAAGGATCCGCCCGTTTTTGACTATGGAATTCTGCAAAATGTTCGGCGGCAGTGAGCAGAGCGCTCTGCCGTATGCGTGCGCGGTAGAGGCTGTGCATACATATTCGCTCATCCACGACGATCTGCCGTGTATGGACAACGATGATTTCAGGCGTGGTAAACCTACGAATCACAAAGTCTACGGCGAAAACACGGCGCTTCTCGCGGGTGACGCATTGCTGACGCACGCGTTCAATATCCTCGCGGAGAATAAATACACATCGGCTAAAAACATTATCAACGCGGTGAAAATGCTCTCGGCAAACGCCGGAATGTACGGCATGGTCGGCGGCCAGCAGCTCGATTTGATTGGCGAAACAACAAAATATGACCTTGATACGCTTAAATATCAGCAAAAATTGAAAACGGGTAAATTAATTATAACCGCTTGCGTATTCGGTTGCATGGCGGCGGTGGATGACATCGAATTGAAGGATGAGAGAATCATTTCAGCGGTGAAGTACGGCGAAAACATCGGGCTTGCGTTTCAAATCGTCGACGACATACTTGACGTCGGCGAGGAAGAGCATAAGACGACGTTTTTAACGCACATGGATATTGAAAATGCGCATAAATACGCAGCGCAGCTCACCAACGAAGCGTGCAAAGTTATTGTAAAATACAAAAATAATGAAATATTATGTGAATTAGCGGCATATTTATTGAACAGAAAGAATTGAGAATTTAA
>WREN01000111.1 GCA_009779295.1 Oscillospiraceae bacterium
AATACTACATCAACGAAAAAGTGCGCGGCGAAGTCATGCGCCATTGCGGCTATTTCATGACCGAATCGACCGGACACTTGTCGGAGTATCTTCCGTGGTTCAGAAAGAATCAAAAGGCTTTGGAGCTCTACTGCGACCAGCCGGATTTCGGCGGCGCAAGCGGCGCGTATTATAAGTTCAGTATCGCGGTGCAGGAAAAATTCAAACAGATCGACGTTCTTTCTATCGAAACCGGCGAACTTGAACCGCGCAGCAAAGAATACTGCTCGTACATCCTCGAATCCGTAGAAACAAATAAACCGTTCAAACTGAACGGTAACGTGCTGAACAAGAATTATATCACGAACCTGCCGAATAACGTTTGCGTCGAGATTCCGGTGTTCGTCGATAAAGAGGGAATCCATCCGACGGTCGTCGGCAACCTGCCCGTGCAGCTCGCCGCGATGAACCAGTCCAACATAACGGTGCAGAACTTGGCCGTCGAAGCGGCTATCAACGCCGATCCGGAACTCGTTTTCGCTGCGGTCTCGATGGATCCGCTGACTTCGTCGGTACTTAACCTGACCGAGATCAGAGACATGACTGCCGAAATGTTTGAAGCTGAATCGGAATGGCTGCCGGAATTTAGCGGCTTGCGGAAAATATTTGATATAACCGTTCCGAAAGATACCGTTCCCGCGCCCGTCCCTGTCGATCCGGCGCTGGCGATTAACAATAGGTTCGGTAAATTAGGCGGCTGATAACGCATTTTGCGCGTATGGAATCCCCATGTTATCTGCATACAACACGGGGATTCCGTTTTTATCGGTTTATCGTTTGTTGTAAAAAACGTAAAGCCCTTCTTTTCCGGGCGCGATTATATCTTTGTATCCGTTTCCGGTCAGATCCTCAAGCCAGAAGTAAATCCCGACGCCAGACGCCTTATCAGCCGCACCGTAATCAAGCGTGATCTTATCGAAAACAATCTCGCCCGACGGGCATTTTTTTATTTTGAAAATATATGTGCCTATGGGGTTATGTTCGCCTGGATCGTTGCCGTTATGGGCGAAATGGCGCGCGCCGGTGATAAGTTCGGGTTCGCCGTCGTTGTCGATATCGCAAAGTTCCATAGCATGGTACTGCGAACACACCGTGTCAATTTCGTGACGGATAAATTCTCCGTTTTTCTGTTCATACCGCCACAAACCGTAGTTATGTCCCGCACCGACGATAAAACCGTTGCCGTAGCCGAGTATCGGAACGCTTGCGCCCGGTATTTCGAATCCTCCATGGAACTTCCAATTAGAGCTGTAAACGTCCTCCGGCTGTTCAAGCCAACCGTTCCAAAGAATAATGTCGGTTCTGCCTTCGGCGCCACTTAAATTTCCGAATCCCATACCGTGACCCGCATTTGCCGTGCCGATTACATAACGCGTGAATTCGCCGTTCGTCAGCTTGAAAAAGCATTGCGATTCGCCGGGTACGTTCGGAAAAATTTCGACCGTACCGCAGTTGTCGATGTCATAAAACCTGATCGTTTCGATATTTGACATCGTTTCAATTTTATGGAGTTTCCATTCGCCGCCTGATATGCCTGGGTTTTCGCGCCAGAACAATCCTTCCGACCACCATGATCCCGTGATGATGTCAAGGTAACCGTCGCCGTTTACATCCAGCGGATAATCCGAGAAATCATGGACGTAATTGCCGTCGTATTCAATGTCGCAGATTTTAGTTTTTTTTCCGAAATTTTCTCCGGAATACATAAATTCACCGCAAATGATCTCAATTTTGCCGTCGTTGTTGAAATCTGCGGCGGAACATGCTTCGCATTTGTTTTCTTTGTCGATTAAAACTCTTTCGAAATTCAATATAAACCTCTCCTTTATAAAATAATACCGGTGATTGCCCTGAAATTTTCGATTTTGTGGAAAGTAGAGTAGTTTGCGTCGTGAAAATTCCTCGGATTGTTGAATCCCGTGCGTGACAGACATAATATATCGTCTCCGTCTATTATAAAACTGATATACTGAAACCCGACTTTATGCGGGTCGAGATGTGAATAATCAAGCAAACGGCACACAGTCCGCCAATTATACAGATCGTCGGAAACCGCGAGCGACAGAATGTTGCGCCCCTGATGTTCATAAGTTCCCGTGATTATTGAAAAATATTTCCGCGACACTTCATCGTATCTTATCTCGAACTTCGATAAATTGCCCTCGAAATCTATAACTTTAAAAAATTCGAGAGACTTTTCGGGATCGTTACATTTCAGCACAACCGCTTTGCCGTATGAAGGATTGCAGCCGTTCGTCTGATATCGCAGGATATTCACGAGTTCGCCGTTCGGAGTGACTACGGCGTTGCCTTCTAAACAACCATAGCTTTTTCCCTCTACCGTGCCCGACCATGAACTGCTGTACGGTATCGGTTCGGTTATCGACCAGTTTTCAGCGTTCAAAAGATCGTCGTTTTCGTCGATTGACAGCAAACACGACGCGTGTCCGCCGATATGCCATGAACCGTAATCAACGCCTGTCCAGAGCCTGCCGCCAAACGGCGTTACAACCATCGGCGCTTTATGCCAGCCGGCGGCTTTGTTTAAACAGCTCCCGCGCGCGATAACCGTCGGCATACAGAAACTCCTGCCGCCGTCGGTCGAGCTGCCGATGAGGATGTCGCCGTATTCCGTTGACATCGCGAGCATGTAAACCGCGCCGCTATGCAGGAACAGTTTACCCCAGAAACACGGGAATAGTTCCGTCAGGTGTTCCCATGTTTTCCCGCCGTCACAGGATTTGTAAATCAGCGTGAGATTTTGCGGAGCCCCTCCTTCGAAAACGTCCATAGACGCGAGTAATGTTCCGTCTTCAAGTTTTAAAAGCGACGGTGAACATAAAGAACTGCCCGAAAATTTATATATATCGTCCTCCGGGTGCAGATAGTTTACAACAATACCCGGAACAAATCCCGTTCGGAACAACCGCGTATTGCTCCTGCCTTTATCGCATGAAACGTATACTTCATAATCGTGTTCGTCGTCAAGATTATCAATTACAATCGTATTTGATCTTGTTTCGAGAGAACTTTCACCTGTTTCCCCTCTTTTTTTGTAAGTTACAGTAAATAATCCCTCATATTCTGAAAACCAACTCAACGACACGCACCCGACTCCCGGCGCGATCTTTGATATGTATACCGCGTGATTGGCGTGAAGCGCAGGATGATACGGTCTGAAACTCCATGTGTTTATACCCTTCATGTTAAATTATTCTCCTTTAGTTTTAGTTGAAATTTTCAACGGCTGTTTTAATCGTCGCGTTATACGAATCGATATTCGCCTCGATCTGCGAAATTATGTTGACATCGTTATTTGTCAGCGCGTTCCTGAAAAGTCCGTCAACGCCTTGTCCGCTTGTCCACATTATCAACACGGGGTCGATTATCAGCTTGTTGAATATAATATCAAGCATTTCCTGCGATTCGTTGTCGAGAGCGAATTTCGTTTTAAGTGTGATGTCGTAATATGCCGGACGCACGAGGTTATACGACTGATAAGCCATGTCCTCGAGTATCCGTCCGGCTAAATCGGTATTATCGTTCGTTATAGGTACGCACATAGCCGTCGCGTTGCTCGCGTGCATACTGGAGATGTAATCATCCTGATTTGAATCGTACTTCGGATTCGGTAATATTCCGTACTCCGTTTCGACAGAGCGCAGGGGTATCGTACCGTATATATTATTTATCATAAATATACATCTGTTTTCCGCGAACATATCCATTTGTAGCTGTACAATACTGGGAACGTTTTTCACCTGAGTTACATTTATTGTACACGTTGGATCGCTTGACAAGTTTATTATTTTCATAATAACGTTATACGTCCGTTCGTCGATTGCCGGGAAATAAGGCACGTCGCCGGCGTCTTTTTTCACAAATATACTGCCGCAGCCGTAAAAGAATACCTGCCACGCATACGAAGAACTGCTCAACCCGAATCTGTCATTGTGATCGATTACGCCGTCGCCGTTTATATCGGTTGTATACGCTTTGCACATTTCGGACAGCTTATCCATCGTCCATTTGTTTTCTTTTACGAGAATATATGGGTTATCAAGGTGGAGATCTGTAATAGGTTTTTTGTTAAAGAAGAGACATGTCGCCGTATTGAAAGCTCCTAAATTCATATCGCCGACGATATAATGGTTCTTCCCCTTAACCGAAGATTCCTTCATCGCGCTTTCCATCCACCACGGCTTCGAAGGATCGATATGCGGGATTGATTTAATGTCGTACAAAAATCCCTGACTCGCTAAAGCGAAAGATTCATTGAGCGCCAGCGCTATAACTGAGTATAAATCGTCGCCTGAAGCGCACGCTTTAATAACTTTGCTTTTCATATCAGCTCCGGTAGCGGACGAATTTTCGGAAACTATTTTGATATTGTATTTCTCTTCCAGAAACAAATTCCTCGTATATACAGCGTCGTTAATGATTTCGCCGTTTTGTTCGTCCGCCGCAAATTCTGCGATAGGATGGGAGTTATAACTTTCGGATACTTCCCTGTTTAAAATAACGAAATCCCTTCCGCCGCCGTCGAGCGCTTCTATTTCGGGCATGGATTCCGTTTCCGACGCGGTGGTAAAGGCTTGTGTTTCTTTTTCAACTATATCTGTATTTGCGCCGCATGAAAACAACATGTTAACCGCCGTACATGCGATAAGTAAGATTGCAGCTTTTTTATTAATCATGTAAACCTTCCTATAAAATATAATAATTATATTATACATGATTTTTATTAAATTGTCGATAGTTTTACCGTTTATTTTTTCGCCGTAATTGACATATTATTTAGATTATGCTATAATTTAATATATAAAATATAAAAATGCGGGAGGTTAAAATTTCAAATATGACAGATATGACAAAATCGATCGAAACAGCGGCGAAAATAGTTCCTTCAGAAAAACAGTACAACTGGCAGACGACAGAATTTTACGCGTTCGTGCACTTTGGCGTGAACACGTTTACCGGCAGGGAATGGGGTGACGGAACCGAAGACCCTGCGATATTCAACCCCGTTAAACTTGACGCGGAACAATGGGTAAACGCGGTAAAATCGGCGGATATGCGCGGATTGATATTAACGGCTAAGCACCACGACGGATTTTGTCTGTGGTCGTCAAAATATACGGAACACAGTGTAAAGAACAGTCCGTATAAAAACGGCAAAGGCGATATCGTGCGTGAAACAGCCGAAGCATGCAAAAAAGGCGGAATCAAGTTCGGCGTGTATCTTTCTCCGTGGGACAGGCACGAAGCGACGTACGGAAGCGGCGCGGCATACGATGAATATTACATAAACCAGCTCACGGAATTGCTTACGCAGTACGGCGGGATTTTTGAGATATGGTTTGACGGCGCCTGCGGCGAGGGTCCGAACGGCAAAAAACAGGTTTACGACTTTACATCATATTTTGAAGTTTGCAACAGGCTGCAACCGGAAGCGGTTATCTTCGGCGGACCGGACATACGTTGGTGCGGCAACGAAGCGGGCGATACCAGAGACGCGGAATGGAGCGTTATTCCCGTAAAACATCGTTCGGTTATGGAACCGGATCTCGGAAGCAGAGAGGTAATTGAACGCGTCACAGAATTTAAATGGTTTCCGTGCGAAACAGATACGTCAATCCGGCCCGGATGGTTTTATCATGCGGAAGAGGACGGGAAAGTTCGTCCGCTTGAGGAATTGATGAATATATATTATAAGAGCGTAGGCGGAAATTCGTCATTGCTTCTGAATATACCGCCTGATAAAAACGGACTGTTCCATGAAAACGACGTGAAACGGCTAAAAGAAATAGGCGACAGGATCAGAAACGAATTCGCCCATAACTATGCGCCGGTTGATATAGAGCTTGACATGAAATTTGACGATCCCGTCGAAGTATCCAAAATTGTCCTTATGGAAGATATAAAAATCGGACAACGCGTGGAAACTTTTTCAATATACGCGGACGGAATTAAAATTTATGACGGTAAAACAATCGGATATAAACGCATAGCCGTTTTGGAAAACAAAATTCTGACCGATAACATACGGATAGAAATAACGCAGTCAAGACTTGAACCTAAATTTACTTTTATAGGAGTGTATTGATATGAAAACAAAACCTGTAATCCGCAAACTTGGCACTGTTGATCTTGATATGGTAGAAATCAATCCGCTTGTCATAAACGGCAGGCTGTACCGTTTTGAGTCCGTTCGCGGAAATTATCACGCGAACGGACTGGGCTATCCGTATTTTCGTTTTATCGACGCCGGAACGGGAATTTCCACGCCGCCTTTTGCGCCGTATCATACTTTCGGGTGTGCGTTTCACCATGACGGCGTAACCTATGTATCCGGTTCGCTGACGGACAACGCCAGCAAGGAAAGAGATACGATAAAAATCTTCCGTTCGTCCGATTTGATAAACTGGGAAGAAAAAACATCGTTAAAACTGCCCGGATGGGGGATATTCAACACGTCAATATGTAAAGGCAGGGACGATTTCGTCATGGCTTTCGAAATCGATTCCCCGCCTGAGGAATGCGGCGTAGGTTTTACCATAAGATTCGCCGTTTCGGACGATTTGTGGAACTGGGAACTTACCCCTTCGGAATGTGTGTACGCAAAAGACAGGTACACAGCCTGTCCCGCGATCCGTTATCTTCCGGAGGACGGATATTACTATATGATCTACCTCGAACATTTACCCGGATGGGGATTTGCGCCGTACATTACGCGAAGCGCGGACCTGATAACGTGGAAACTCAGTCCGGTGAATCCTGTTTTGATGTATGACGATCTTGAAGATAAGAGGATGGCGAATCACAATTTTACGGAAGAACAGCGGAAATATATAGAAAACGCTATAGATATAAACAACAGCGATGTAGATTTATGCGAATATCAGGGACGCACCATAATAAATTACAGCTGGGGAAATCAATTCGGCAGCGAATTCCTTGCGGAAGCGGTATATGAGGGCAGCCTGCCGGAGTTCTTACGCGGCTTTTTCGAAGGCTGGGACAAACCTGTTTCATACCCGATCGATTTTTAATTTAAAAGGTAAATTCTTCTATCCGTTATCATAAGCTCTTCCTTAATAAAGATTGGATCAAAGTCTCGGCTTCGTCGTATTCCGCCAGTCGTGTGCATTTTTATTTCCGCGTGGGTTAGCCGCGGGTCTTTCTGGCTTGCGTTCATGGAGATAACGTTGAGCGTTTGCCGCTTTTTCATAAGCATAGCACGTTCGG
>WREN01000112.1 GCA_009779295.1 Oscillospiraceae bacterium
ATCGTATTGAAACTTCTTAAGCAGTTTGCTTTCTTCAATGCAGATTATGGTGTTCGCGTAAGGGAATATATCATTCTTTATAGTTTTTATTGCACGCAAAGAATCACCTTCTTCATTGAATCAACTTATTTCCGGTTTCTCCGAATACTTCTTTCAGAACGAGCGCCGCTTGTTCGTTTTTCTTATCTTCAATCAAATCCTCAAAAAGGCAATTGTATTCGACCCTGTCGTCTTTGAGAACGAATCCGCTCTTCTTCGGTATAGTTTCGCCGCTCAGGGTAATATCCGCTCCGGCGTTTTCTATTGCAACCGCAATTGCGGCATCGTCGAGTTTTCCTTTGGATAATTCGCCGAGATATAACGTATACTTACCTTTTAAATTCGCTACTGCGGAGTTAAACATATCCGTGAACTCTTTATCCGACGCTTCTCTAAGTTTTGAAATCGCCTTGTCAAATATCTCGTTTATCAAATTGCGCTGATACGTCAAAATCTCACGGTTCAAACGGCTGCTCAGCCGTTCGTGAAGACGCATATACTGGATCTCATTGTGCTTTTTCAGCATCTCACTGCGTTTCGATAAGTCACCCAAATAAACAGCGGTATCGTGGTTGATTTCTTCGTCAATCTCTTCTTTCATCTGACCGCGGTGGTCATTGCTGTGTTCTTCAGCGTCAACGTTGATTTTGTGGATTATCGCTTGAATTCCCGTTTTCATTAATTTTATCCCCCAATATTTATAGGTACTACCAATATGGAAATTACGAACGCGAAAATAGCGTAGGTTTCGATCATTGCGGAATATAAAAGACCTTTCATAAAATGCTCGGGTTTTTTAGCGAGAACCTGAACTCCCGCAGTCGCCGCAGTCGATTGGGCGATCGCCGTAACCAGTCCCGCTACTCCCATGATCGCGCCGGCCGCAAAGCATTTTAAAGCAGTATCGATAGTCAAATTTTCACCGAGGTTCATAAATATCAAAAATCCTATAATAAACCCGTACAAACCCTGCGAAGCGGACATCATGTACAAGACGAGAGACTGCCCGAACTTTTCAGGCTGTACCGATATTAACGCCGTCGTAGCCTTCGAAATCATCGCGCCTCCCTTAGCCGAACCTATACCCGCCAGCACTATCGCCAAAAATATTCCGAGAACGGTTAAAATTTGCGGTGCGTTTTCAACAAAAAATCCTCCTATGGTAGGTGCGTTTTCAATAATCAATTCTTCCATTATAACAACTCCTTTTTATCATTTTCCGTATCAGAAATAATTACGTTTTTCTCCGCCGCTTTGAACGGTTCGAACTTCTTCCCGCCGCCTGTATAGAACTTGCCGAAAAATTCTATGAACTCAAGACGGATACCGTGAACGTATGCGCTGAGCATAGATAATAGTATATTTATTCCGTGCAGGATGACGGCTAAAACAATCCCCAGCGTAAATTTTACAGGCAGAGGCAAAAAATCCAGGATAGTATTGAATGCCATCGCTACGCTTCCGCCCGCTACGGCAAGCGCCATCAAACGCGTGTAACTTACGAAATCCCCTATATAACCGAGCGCGCCGTACAGCGCGTACAACCCTTTGCCGAATCCCGCGTACCAGCGTTTGCCGTATTGCACCGCCGGAACGACAACGACCATTCCCACACCTATTAACGTTACAGCCAATCCGATGTAGAACAGTATATCGATCTCGAACCACGGAGTCATTTTTGCTAAAATCATGACAGCGATTCCCAAAAATATTAAAAACCACGACGTACCGCCCGTCAGCATATCCGCATAATTTTTAAGTTTGACTTGGTTTATCATTTGCATAATCAAACCCGACATAATATGGAAGAATCCGAAAATTACCGACAAGATGATCAGCGGGAAAATATCAAGAGGGATATGAATCAAGGCGAACGATAATTGTATTCCGCATATATTGCCGAATATGATTCCCCAGCCAATTATCGGAAACGATAGATAGAAGAGGAAATTCACCATTTTTTTTACGTTTCGTTTTACCTTTAAAAACCTCTTCACAAACAATCCGATCAAAAATATCGCGAGTCCGTAACCGATGTCAGCAACCATTAAGCCGAAGAAGATTAGATAGAATATAGTCATTACGGGCGTCGGATCGATTTCGTTGTATTTTGGTAAGCTGTACATTTCAGTTAAGTTTTCATATACCGAAACCAGTTTGTTGTTTTTGAGTTTAATCGGCACTTCATCGATTTCTTTATCCTTCACCGGAAGGAAGAACATCCTGTAATCTTCGCCCGGTATGTGTTCCTCAAGCAATTTTTTGAACTGCTCGCGTTTATCCGCGATGATCCAGCCGTCGATTTCGATGTTGTCGCCGTCGTATGTTATTTCCAGCGATTTTTTATGGCGCAGCAGGGCGTTGAGATTGTAATCCTCCGCAAACGCAAGTATTTCGTCGTACTTCGACTGCTCTATAATCAACTTTCCTATTTCCGCTTCTTCCTCGATAAGGCGCGCGTCTTCCGTTTCGAGTTCGTGTTTTACATCAGCCTGAGGTTTGTCGAACGGATATTCAGTCACCGAAAAAGAGAACTCGTTAATTATGGTATTCAGCTTTTCGTTCATGCTGCTGTGGCAAAGCAACAAAAAGTAGACCCTGTCTTCGTTTTCGGTAACCATATCATAGCACATGCCTTCTTCTTCGTACCTGATAATGTTTTCCGTGAAATCCTCCACATGCTTTTTATGCACCGAACCGAACAAAGCCGTCGTACGGTGGAATCTTTTGAAATCAAGCGGGTTACACTTAAGCGGCTCCCATATTTTGAGTTTGTCGGAAAATTTAGTAACTTCCTGCCGTTTTGTCCGGTTGTTTTGGAGCTGCCTGTCGGTTTGAATGACTTCTTCGAGGATTTTACTCCAATTGCTTTCTTCAACGATTTTCGTAAGTTCCGAGATATTAAGTTTTTTCTCTTCGGAATTCTTGAACAGATTCAGTATATTGGTGGACTTCCGTTCTTTGAGGATAGCGTATGCCGCGTTGATGTCCTGCAAATTTTTTTCCGTTTCACGGATGTACTTGTCGACTTCCACCTTTTTCGACGGAGGTATCGTCGAATCATAATTCGATTCGATGTGGATGCCTTGGAACCCCTGCATCAGATGTAAAACTTCGTCGAGATATTTCGTTTTGAAAATGAATACGAGTTTCTCCATTTTAACTATTGCCATACGAAGAAAGCACCTCCTTCTTTAGCCGTTCGCTTATCATTTCCGCAATTTTTTCCTGGGCAAGTTTCAATTGATTCTTTAATTCGATCGTCATTGTTTCCAATCGTTCTTCATCGTCGGAAAGCATTTTCGCGAGTTTTTCATTCTCGGTCTTTTCGAACATATTCCAGCCGTGTTTCAATTCTTCAATATACGCGAGTTGTTTCTGACGGCATTCATCCGCGTATTCTTCCATTTCTTTTACTGCGTTTCGCATGGCGGTTTGATACTCGTTCTCCACCTGTAATAACAATGTTAATATATCCTCGTTCAATTATACTAACCCCCTCTATTCTATAACGCCGCTCGTGACGTCCACAAATCGGTTGATACTCAAAATAAACTGTTCTATATCCGGTTTTCCCAGCCGTTTTATTATTTCTATAAGCATGTTTTCAATATCGTTATCCAGAAGTTTTAAAATTTCTCTGCCTTTCGGCGTGAGCGTTATACTCAACGTCCGGCGGTTGTGAGTGTTCGTTTTCCTGTTGAGATAACCTTTCTTTTCGAGTACGCCGAGCATCTTCGATACGGCGGCCTTTGTGATGTAAAGATGTTTTTGAATATCGGATATACCGTTGTTTTCAACCGAATCGGAAACGTTGTTCTTTATGACGTTCATGAGCGTGACCTCCGTCATGTTCAGCCCATGCTCCGTCATGTGCTTATCCATGCCGTAGTAAAACACGAATCCGAGATGCTTTATCTTAAAAATTGAATTAATCAAACGCTCTTTCAATTCCAGAAACTCATCATCCATATATCTTTTTCTCCTCAGTATTTTCAATCGTCAACCGTTTAACAGTATACCAGTAAACTATAAAAATGAAAATAACAGAGTGTTAATATTTTGTGAATCCTTTATTTTAATGTGCGCTTGTTAGCGTTGCGCTTGCATAGTAATGAAAATTCTTTATCGGATTATCCGGATTATTAACGTCGCAGTATTCTCTTTGGGAAACCGATTCGATATTAAAATTGTGAAGCAGCGCAATTATATCATGCAAATCCGCGTAGTAATGCGGAACGCCTATTTCCGGCTCTTCATTACAAATGATAGTATTTTCGTCAACCTTTTCGACATCAGGCGTTAAATAAAAATCACTTAGTTTCGAAGTAAAAGACAAAAACACTTCGCCGTTAGGTTTCAAAACCCTTTCGATTTCCGAAATGGTTTTCTTAATACCTGTGCTGTCCGTGTGGTTAATCACATGGTACGCGAAAACGCAATCGAAATAATCATCCGGAAAATCGAGCGATAACATATCGCATAACTTCACGTCAAGATTGTGCTAAAAAATAACTGGTATCAGTTGGATTGAGATGAACTGCATGATTCGATTTTTCGTTTTCCCAATTTAACGCTTTTGATTTTACCGGCATTTTACACCGACTCCTTTACAAGTAATTTAGGTTTCAAGATTATATTTTCGCGCGTTGAGCCGGGATCCGCGATCCGTTTCAGCAATAATTCCACCGCCGTAGTTCCGATTTCATATTCCGGCTGAACAACTGACGTTATGCCGGGCATAAAACAGTCGTATGCGTCATTGACGTCGAAGCCGATTATCCGTATATCCCGCGGGTAAAAAAGATTCTTCTCGCGCAGGGCTTTTATCGCGCCGTATGTCATTTTTGAACTTGTAACGAATATCGACTTCAAATCCGGATGAAGTTGGAGCAGTTCATAAACCGCGTTATAGCCGGATTTTTCTTTGTAATCTCCGTAATAAACGCAGCTCATATCCGGCGTGATTGCTTTCTTTTTATACGCGTTTATGTAACCTTCAAGCCGTGAATAACCGGTGTATTCCTCGATCCGCCCGCAGATAAACCCGACATTTCCGCCCGTTACTTCAAGCAGATACGACGTTCCAATCTCGCCCGCTTCGAAGTTGTCAACGAAAACTTTGTCCACGCCATTTGTGTTTGTAAACAAATCGTTGTCTATCAAAACCACAGGTATGTTATTATTCATATATTTGTTGATTTCGTGATTCTCGTTTGAGCGGCTGACGGACGCGAGAATTATTCCGTCGATCTGCTTCTCGAACAGGTATCTCAAATACCGCTCTTCCCTGTCGATATTTTCATCGGTATCGCACACGAGAACGCCGTAGCCGTGCGCCTCAGCTTTCGCGCAAACGGCTTTGATAACAGTCCCGAACAGGCTTTCCGTTATATCGGGTACGACGATTCCGACCGTTCGGCTCGATTTCGATTTCAAACTCCGCGCAATCAAATTCGGCGAATAATCGTATTTCTTCAGCGCATCGAGAACGAGTTTGCGCGTGGTTTCATTCACTACGCTTTTATTGTTTACCACCCTCGACACGGTCGAAACCGATACGCCGAGTTCTTTCGCAATGTCTTTAAGATTTTTCATTTATATATTTTTCCCTCACGTATTTGTCAATCGCAGCGGCAGCTTGTTTTCCCGCGCCCATCGCGAGAATGACCGTCGCCGCGCCGCTCACCGTGTCGCCGCCCGCGAATACGCCTTCGCGCGACGTGGAAACTTCGTCCTCGCCTGTGACGATACAGCCCCATTTGTTGGTTTCAAGCCCGGGCGTCGTCATCCTGATGAGCGGATTCGGACTCGTGCCGACGGCGATTATCACTGAATCGACTTCGATGTCGAACTCCGAACCCGCTTTCGGTTTCGGGCTGCGCCTGCCTGAAGCGTCCGGCTCGCCCAATTCCATTTCCACGCAGGTGATTGACGTAACGTTGCCAGCGCCATTCATGGCGTTTTCGTCCGCGTTAATTGAGGTCGGGTTAGTCAGCACTTTGAAGATGATCCCCTCTTCTTTGGCGTGGTGAACTTCCTCGATCCGCGCCGGCATTTCGATTTCGCTCCGGCGGTAGATGATATAAACTTCGTCCGTGCCCAATCTTTTTGCGCAGCGGGCTGCGTCCATCGCGACGTTGCCGCCGCCGACAACGGCGGTTTTCCTGCTCGGTTTGATTGGCGTGACGTGAGCCGCGTCATATGCTTTCATCAAATTCACGCGCGTGAGAAACTCGTTCGCGGAGTAAACGCCGTTACTGCTCTCACCGGGGATGTTCAAAAAGCCCGGCAATCCCGCGCCGCTGCCGATGAAAACGGCTTTGTAACCCTGCTCGAACAGATCGTCCACACTCAACACGCGCCCGATAACCATGTTCGTTTCGATTTTCACGCCAAGGGCGCGGATGTCGTCGATTTCCCGCGTGATGATGTCGTTGGGCAGCCTGAACTCCGGTATGCCGTAAACCAACACGCCGCCTGGTTCATGCAGGGCTTCGAATATCGTCACGTCGTAACCCATCTGCGCCAAATCTCCCGCGCACGTCAAGCCCGCCGGTCCTGAACCGACAACAGCAATTTTGTGACCGTTGTTGAACCATTCGGCTATTTTCGCCGCGTTCTCACGCCAATCCGTCGTGCCGTCGATATGAATTACGGGACACGTAAGCGTTTCCGCCCACTTTTCGATGGGTTCTTCCGAACGGTTTGCTACGAAATCGAAGAATCTTTGATTTTGTTCATCCGAAAATCCTTGCGTACTCTTACGTTGTTTCACACGTTCCAAGCGTATGTCAAGCGGTGCTTTGAGATATACAGCAAGATCGTAATCAATTCCTTCAAAGTCGCCCTTGCACGCAGAAATAACATACGAGCCGTGCTTTTCAATATCGTCACGCATCATCTTTTCGTATTCCTCACGCGGACGTTCCTTTGTATACTTTTCCTCGAAGGCGTAATCTTCGTGATCCATAAATTTATAGTTCAGAATCCGCGCAAGTTCGCGACCGAGAGTAGTTTTGCCGCTGCCGTTGAGCCCGAATACGATTATGCCGCGGGGTTTATTTGTCGTCATATTCTTAGCCGCCCAATCCGCGCAGAAACGTTCCAAACGCCCGATCGCGACGCTCTCGCCTTTGATCGCGCGTACGCATTTCGCTTCGCATTGCGTCTCCTGCGGACAAACGCGTCCGCATATCGCCGGCAGCGAATTGGTTTCTTTTATTTTCAAAAAGGCGTTTGC
>WREN01000113.1 GCA_009779295.1 Oscillospiraceae bacterium
ATCAAAGTCAACGAAGGTGAATTTGTCGCGATAACGGGCGTTTCAGGTTCAGGCAAAAGCACGCTTTTGAATCTTTGTACGGGTTTGGACGAACCTACCTCCGGCGAGGTTTTCGTAATGAATAAAGAAATCACGCGAATGGAAACGAACAAGCTCGTGAAGTTCAGAGGGAAGAACATGGGAATCGTGTTCCAAACGCCGAACCTGATTCCGCATTACACGTTGTACGAAAACGTTGTGCTGCCGTTAGCCGCGAACGACCGCCAGGAGTACAATCACGAGGAACGGCTGCAATTACTTTTCGACACACTCAGCTTAAACGACCGCCTCCATCATCTGCCGAGCGAGTTATCGGGCGGACAGCAGCAGCGGTGCGCGATTGCGCGGGCGCTGGTGAATTACCCGCAAATATTGTTCGCCGACGAACCGACGGGGAATCTCGACAAAGGTAACGCGTCAGAAGTCTTAAAATTGCTGTTCAATCTCAAGGAAACGATAGGTTTGACATTGATGATAGTCACTCATGATATGGGTATCGCGGCGCAGGCGGACTGCATTATGAAAATGGACAACGGCGAAATCATTACAATCACTCGTGAGGAACTTTAATTAAATGAACAAAAGCTACATATTCGCAGGTATTTCAATATTCTTTTGGGCGTCAACGGCAACGCTCACGAAAATCATGCTCCGGGACATGGACAGCATACAGATACTCTGTATTTCAACGTTTTTCGCGTCATTAATCTTATTTTTAATAAACTTATTTTCGAAAAAGCTGCCGTTAATAAAACAATACAAATTCGCCGATTACATCAAATTCTTTCTGACCGGATGTCTCGGAATCTTCCTTTACAACTTCCTGTTATACACCGCGCTGTTCTATTTGCCGGCGCAGGAGGGCTTCATTATCAACTACCTGTGGCCGATAATGGTAGTGATATTCGCGACGATATTATTAAAAGAGAAACTGACTATCCGAAAAATAATCGCAATCCTGTTATCGTTTCTGGGAATCGTCATCGTCGTAACGAAAGGAAACCTGTTCGAGCTGAATCTCTCAAGCCCGTTGGGAATTGCGATGGCTGTATCAGCCGCCGTTTCATACGGATTGTTCTCGGTTATCATCAAAAAATTTTCTTACGACCGCACTATCAGCATGATGTTTTACTACATCAGCGCGTTTATTGTTTCGTTTATCGCGATGATAACGGTTTCCGGTATGCCGAATTTAAACCTGCCGCAGATTTTGGGATTGGGCTGGAACGGCATATTCAGCCAAGCGATAGCGTATATGACGTGGTCGCTCGCGCTCCAGTACGGCGACACGCACAAAATCGCGAATCTGGCGTTCATCACGCCTTTCCTTTCGTTAGTGTACATATATATTTTCTTAGGCGAAGAAATCAGCATTTTTTCCCTCTTGGGATTAGTAATAATTGTTTCCGGAATTTTAATTCAAAATTACAGAAAGAGGAATAAAACCTTATGAACAAAAAACTATTTATCTTAGCAATTCTAATTTTGCTTTGTTTAATCACGGCTTGTACGGGTAAAACAGCAGAAGAAACAACCGATACAGCGAACGATGAAACCGAACCGGAAGTCGTTATCGAAGAATGGCCTGTTGTTATGGGTCCGGCGGTCGGCGGATGGCCGGTCTACCGGCAGAATCTGCAGAATACCGGGTACCAACCGTTGCCCGGCAACATGTCAAAAACACCGGTGGATCACCTTTTACTGCAAATGGCGAACGATCCGGGCAGCAGTTTTTTCGCAAAGGATATTGACGGCGATGGTAATCCTGAGTTTTTCCTGATCGAAGCGGGGAGGTTCGTCGGAATTTCGTCAAGCGGAGAAGATATGTGGCGCACCGAACCGATGCTCGCGTTCAAAATTTACGATATCCTCGACTTGAACAATGACGGCAAACCTGAAATTTTCGCGTTCGGCGAGCGCAGTATCGTAATTCTTGACCCGTTCAACGGAGACGTACTTTATCAATACTTTTTTGATGAACAGCCGAACCGTCCGCGGTTTATACTGCATGATTTCGACAAAGACGGCTGTGTCGAAGCTATTATCTGGATTTATAAAAATGACGACTGGAAGATTTTCAAATTCGGGGAGTCCGGCGGTAAATTCACAGGCGAATTATTTAATGTAATCAATACTCCGCAATACGATTCAGGGTCTTATTATCCGGGAATAATGGTTATGGATATGGACAATGACGGTTACGACGAATTAGTAATGGTGCGGAAATACGGTATCAGCGTTTTTAACGCGCGTGAGTTATGTTCGGTTAAAGGCGCGTCTGACAAGCCGCTTTATGAATGTTCGTACCCCGTTATTCCGGTAGGTGAAGGAAGGTTTTACGGATATACTGTCGCAGGTGATTTCGACGGCGACGGTTATCCGGATATCGCGAATGTTTCCGACGGAGTCTATTACCACGTGGACTTTATGAAAGGCGGAAACGGGACGCTGACAAGAGTCTGGGACAAAGAATTCGGTTATTCTTCCCAGAAGAATAAGGACGGCAAATACGATATAATTCACACAATCAATGACTCGGTGTATGATTTTGACGGCGACGGCAAAGCGGAGATGGTGTTGAATCACTTTGTTCATGAAGCCAACCAAACGGTCGGCGAATGGACTTTGTATATACTTGACGTTTTGACCGGTAACGAACGCGTCGCCCTGCCGGGCAAATACGCGCGTTATGAAGTGCATGACGTACTGCCTGACGGCAGAAGTATATTCTTTGTGACCAATGAGGACGCTATGAATATCAGCGCAACTGCTTCTTATGAACTTTGGAGTTTTGACAACAACGGGAATTTTACGCAGATCGGTGATTTGAACGACTATTCGCTGGTTTTTCGTCCGCGGTCTGATTTTGAAAATAACATCAGCCCGCTCGCGGCGCATCAGGAAAACAGGCTCTATACGCTTGATATAAACGGCGACGGTCAAAATGAACTGATAGTCCGCGGCGGCGGAAATTATGTCGCGCTTTCGTTTGATATTGCCGGAAAGATGACGGTCGTCAAAACAATGTCAATCCCGGGTACAGTTATGGCGGATTTCAAAGATAAAGACGGGAAAATAGGGTTTATGGTTTACGGCAGTAACGGTTATATGATTGTGACCGATATTGACGGAAAAGAAATGTTCACACGGCTCGGACAGGGCGGTTCCGTTGCGGGGCAGGTCACAGTCGGCGACGTCGACGGAGACGGCAGGAATGAAGTTGTATTTTATAAAGGCGGCGAATTCGTGGTTTGCCGTTACCGTGACGGCGTTCTGCATGAACTCTGGAGAAAGACAGGTCAGGGAAGAAGGTCGCATGACAATAAAATAACAATCGACTTGGTCGATATGACCGGAGACGGAACGCTTAATATAGTAACGCAATCGTCGGACGGTACTTACCCGAAAATCGACGTTTGGAACGGCGACGGCACGCTGCTTTGGTCCGTCACGCTTGACTACGCTCCGGACGGCACACCGCTTGATGTTAAACCCTACGGTATCAAATCATGGACTTACGGCGATTTCAACGGCGACGGTATTATGGATATCGCGGTCGGACTGGAAGTAGTTTATATAAACGGCTGTACAGGTATTATCGACGGAGCGACCCGAAAACTCGTATATATTACGCCTTCAAATGTCGATATCGACTATAAAGAAGCCGGCGGGATACTCGTATCCAGATGTACGTATGCCGCGCCGGGCATTTACGCGTCCGCGGATTTGGACGGCGACGGCTGCGATGAAGTCTATTTCGTCGCGCTGGAAGCGTTCATGCGGATATCCTATGTTGAAGGTGAGTATAAGCTTGACACATATGTTGGAGTATTCAACCCGGAAAAACGCATGTTCTATTATTCAACGCCTATACTCGTGCAATTGGATAATGATGGACCGATCGATATCCTGCACTCAGGCGGATTTTCTGAGTTTTCAGCCTATCCGGGTGAAATGGAAATGCAGGCAATAACCGGAAAGACGAGATATCTCTGGTATGTAAATTATCCGGAGGACAGCGACGCGTACGCCCGTCAGTTAGGCGTTGGGGATATTGACGGAGACGGCATTAACGAAGTTATTGCGCAGTATACCAAAAGCGAGATACCGGGTATGCTCGCGGTGTACAGCGGAATTGACGGAAGCCTGAAATGGGAGATGGATCTGGCGGCGGAATTCGGCGGTTCGAATGTTATAGTGGAAGATATTCTCACGTGCGATATCGACGGCGACGGAAAAGCGGAAATCCTGTTTGTTACGAACACCGGTTACGCCGCTGCGATAAAAGGCGACGGCACGATTCTGTGGAAAGTATATGTAGGCGTTAAATTGTCCAATATAGTAATCGCCGACATAGACAACTGCGGCTACCCGGAAATCGTGTTCAGCGGCAGCGACGGGTATTATCATATGATAAGAGGACAAAATGGATAAAAACAAACAAAACAAAATATTCTTCCTCAGCACATACTTTATAATGTTCATCACCGGACTCGGCTTACTGTCAACGGGCGCGATACTGCCGGAAATAGTCGGCGACTTTCAAATCGGCTACGATATGGCGGGAGTTCTGTTGTCGTTACAGGCGACGGGGAATTTGACCGCTGTAGTCGTGAGCGGGTATTTGCTGGATATACTCGGCAGAAAAATCATACTTCTGGCAGGTTCATCGATGCTTGCGATAGGATTTTTAGGTATAGCGTTCGTTCCGTACGCATCGTTAATTTTCGTGTTTATATTTTTCTCCGGCTGCGGCTGGGGAATCAACAACATCGTCAGCGGCATCACGAACGACATTACCGGCGGCAGTGCGGCGCACCTCAACCGCCTGCACATATTCTTCGCGGTGGGCGGATTCACTGCGCCTTTCTTCGTGGTCTTCGTCGATTATATCGGCTTCAACTGGCGGGTTGTCGCCGCAGTGATTGGCTTATTGGCGGTCATTTCGGTAATTATCATCTCACTAATAAAAATCCCCTTACCACTACCCAAAGAAACCAAATCCCGCGTATCGTTTGAAGCGTTCAGACATTTACGCTATTACATTTTCATCGCGATTCAATTCACATACGCGGCGGTCGAAACGGTGATGAACGGCTGGATCACTACATACTTCCAAGGTACTGGCATCCTAACGAACATCGAAGCGAAGACGGTGCTTTCGCTCATCTGGATTTCCATTATGGTCGGGCGGATCATTATTTCCGTTTTCGGGAAAAACATAAAAAAAGAACACATCCTCGTGGCGTGTTCGCTCATCGTGTTAATTTTCTCAACGTTACTTATCCGCGTGAACTCATTAATCCCTATCGCGGTGTGCGTATTCGCGTTGGGACTCGGCTTGTCGGCATTGATTCCGACAAATCTCGCCAACTCGGCGGTTATCACAAGCGGTTCAGGCGTAGCAATGGGCGTACTGCTTAGTTCCGGCGGATTAGGCGCGGCCGTAGGTCCGGCTGTTACCGGCGTGATAGCGGAACGTTTAAGCCTTAACGCGAGCATGTGGGTAGCCGTCGGCTTCGCGTTGATACTTTTAATAATGGCAATAATTAATAATATATTTGGAAGGAAGATTAAAAATGAAGTACACAGTAATTAGTTCAAGCGAATGGATGTATCCGGACATTTTCGATTATTCAACGGCGAGTCAAACGATAGCCTGCCATGCTTTGCGCGGCGGATGGCTTACCGTTCAGGTGCAATTGATTGGCGTTGAAGGCGCGCAAAATATCAACTGTGAGATGAATTTAGACGGTTTCGAAGTCGAGTTTTACGAATCCGTGCCGATTTTTGTCGGCGAACCGAAACTCCAAACATGGAATCCCGTTCCGCTCTACCCGAACCGCACCGGTCCGTTCTACATCTACGACTGCATGAAGCCGCTCGGCGAAACCGTCACGGCGATGGACGGCGTTGTTGGGTTGTACATCAGCGCGTTAGTAGCAAAAGATTTCACGGCAGGCGTTTATAACGGCGGTATTAGCGTTACGATCGGCGGCGAAACGGTTGAGATTCCGGTGGAGTTTACGGTACACAAAGCCGTCCTGCCGGAGGAGACGCTCAAAAACACAAACTGGTACAATTTCCACAACACGGCAAAATACCACAATACCGAAATGGGTTCGGACGAATACAAGCGTCTCGATTCGGAATACCACAAACTGATGCGCCGTATGCACATGAACATGCTCCGTCCTCCGTTCGGAAGCGCAAAACAAATCGGCGAAAATCAATACGAATTCGACTTCTCGAAGTTTGAGGAATACGTAAAGAAAGCGGTATCGATGGGCTTCACATATTTTATGACCCCGGCGATCGGCGGGCGGAAAAGCTGGAAGGAATCGACTATTTACGTGAACCGCGGAGAAATCCCGTGCTTGTCGTATGAAGGCTACGCGTTCCTGTCGCAGTATCTCGGCGAATTCGGCGAAATCCTTAAGCGCAACGGCTGGACGGATATGTTCTACCTCAGCATAAGCGACGAACCTAACGAAGCGAACGCCGTCGAATTCAGAGCGTTGTGCGGAATGGTACGCCATTTGCTTCCGGGAATCAAGCTGTTCGACGCGATGGGTTACGCGCCGGTATTCGGAAGCTTGGATGTATACGTGCCGTTGAACTCGACATACGAACAACATCTCGAAATGTTCGAGCGGTTCCGCGGCAGGGGCGACGAAATCTGGCATTACGTTTGCTGCGGACCGCGTGGCGAAGGTTACGTGAACCGCTTCATGGATTACCCGCTGCTCGCGACTCGTTATTTGTTCTGGGGCAGCTACAAATATAACCTGACTGGCTATCTGCACTGGGCGTTCAATCAGTACCAGCCGAATCAAGACCCGTTCACGAACAACTGGCCCGATCACACGAACGCCGATTCGTATTGCATACTGCCGCCCGGCGATACCCATCTTGTTTATCCGGGAGACGGCGCAGTGTGGATGTCGATGCGCCTTGAAGCGCAGCGTGAGAGCGCGGAGGAATATGAAATCCTGAACGCGATCGCCGCAAAAGATAAAAACGCCGCGGACGAACTGTGCGGCAAATGTTTCCGCGGGTTCAAAGACGTTGAAAACGACGCCGCAGAATTCGATAAGGTGCGGATTGAGATGTTTGAAACGCTCGGTAGGATTTAATGTGA
>WREN01000114.1 GCA_009779295.1 Oscillospiraceae bacterium
AAATAGAGTTTTAATTTGTACTGCTATAAAATCCAGTACCGGGGATGTAGAGCGGTATAGATACAAAATATTATTTAATTTTCATTCCACAAACGTGCTTTTACAATGCTTGCACTCTTTATGATTCCAGTCGCCGAAATTTCCGCAGACAATGCACAAACGATGATCGAATTTATTGACCTGAATGATATTCGGGTCTTTTTTCAGGTATTTTAACCCTTTGTAGCAATGAACCACAGTACCCGCTTTGTAGTAATCCACAAGAGCTTCTGCGTATTGGTATCGGTCTCTTTTTAGTTTGTATCTTTTTACCATAACTTCCCCGTTGGATAATTCGATGATGATTGTTATTATAGGTGTGATTGAAGTGGAATCGAGAACCAAAGGCGTTTTAGATTTATATGGTTTGTCTTTACGTTTTACTGATTTAACGGTTCCCGCCCAGTTCCGGTCAAATATAATTCTGTACGGCTCAAGTAAGAATACCGGTATAGCGATTGAAGTAATGAGAGTAGCGGTACCGGAGACAGAATCCGCACCGACATTAAAAACGAATATGGCAATAAGAACAGCTAAGCACCACAACACGGTTATAATGATACTGATCATATAACGCCGGTTTACGCGATCGATTATATCACTGTTTTCGAGGGTTAGAGTTGGGGTATTGTTTTTCATGATAATTTACCTCCTAAATTGATTTTGTCGCATTGTAAAGTTATTCCTTAGTTTTTGATTTTCATATAAAAAATTATCCATCGATCACAGAAAAATTTACGAATTCGTTGCCATTATAATCAAGCACGCCTGTACTGTCTACACTTAAACCGTCATAAATTTTTTTTGGGACTATAAGAGTTAAATTTTTATAATCATCAAGTTCGAAAGTAATGCGATACCCGTTAGATACGGTAATATATCTGCCGCCTGCCATTTTATGCTTTCCTCCGCCCCAAATGTCTTTGAAAACAACTTTTGCGTTTGCGGATAACGGTTTACGTTTATAAAAAATACCGCTAATAGGTTTAAAAAGCAAACCTACAATTACAATTATGGTAAGTACAAATAGTATATTCATATTGGTCTCTTTTCTGTATTAGTTTTGTTTTAGAAACTTCTGTTAATAATCGGCAACTATTTCAGTTTTCGGTAACGCTGTTCTGAGTTCGGCGATCTGCTCGTCGGTGAGCGGATTGTCGCGTATGTACAGATATTTCAAATTCTTCAATTGTATCAACACGCTGACGTCGCTTATATAATTCCCGCTGAGATCCAAATATGTCAGCTTAGTCAGTTCCGCTAAAATGCTGATGTCTTCGATGCTGCCGAACCCTAAACTCAAATGCGTTAAATTCGTTAATGAAGCCAACGGAGTGAGGTCACTGATCCGGTTTTCATTCAAATTCAACTTTTTTAATTTCGTCATCCGCGCAAAAACGCCGAGGTCGGTGATATTGCTTTTGATTATAGTCAATTCTTGCAAATTCACTATTCTCTTCAGCGGCGAAATATCGGAATCATCAAAACCGTCGGCGAATAATGAAAGTTTTTTCGAAATGTTATAATCTATGCCTTTTAAAGTGACGCGTTCGAATGAGCAGCCGGCAATTCCAAGCAGAATAAGTGCCGCGAGAATCACTACAATGAGTTGCTTTAACATTTTTAGCACACTCCTCATCATATTTATATTCATATATATCATACTATGATTTGATTATATCATAAATTTTATCATTTGTCAATACTTTTTTGAAAATTTTTTCAAAAAAAAACGCTTTCGCGTTTCTTTAATATTCCGCTTGAATAATCTCCCCCAAACCGCTTATATCCTTCTTCACAATCTCCGCGTTGCCGTGGTATTTGAACACCGCCGTGCCGGAAATATCCGCGTAAATCTCACTCGTAACGGTGAGTTCAATTAATCCCGCGCCGGAAAGAGTTATGTCGGCGGTTTCGCAGGTCAGCTCATAACCTTTGAGATTCACAGCGCCCGAAATTAAGGCGTTAAAATTTTTGACGTTTCCAGCAAAATCAACGCCAGCGGCTCCGAAAGCAGTCAATTGCAACGTTTCGCTGTTGTTCAGCGCGATCTTCCCTTTGAGTGCTCCGGTGAGATTCAGCACAGGATTCTTCACCGTGGTGAACTTCATGTCAAGTACGAACGCTCCGGCGATTTCAACGTATTCAACCAATCCGCCGACCGTTATTTCAAATTCGCTCGGATTATATCGGCGGGTTTTGTCGCCTGTAACCGAAATCGAATGGTTCTCGGCATCGACTTTGATATCGAACGACTCAAAAATGTTTTCATCCGTCGTTATTACAAGCGCGTCCTTTTGCATTTCATCCACAACCAATATTGCGTCGAAAGTGTTTGTGAATTCGATATCTTTCAGATAAATACTGTACGGAATATTCTCCTCCATGTCATATTTGCGCGGAAGGACGTTTCTATCGCCTTCCATTATGTTTTTATTAAAAAAAGTAAGATTACATGAAGAAAAAATCAATAGACAAATTAATAGCGCGAAGAATTTAAATTTATAGAGTTTCATATTACACCAATCTTTCTAAATTATTGACAAACAACATTATATATGTTATTATATAAAAAAACAAACGCGATGTCAATATGTAAGGAGTGAAATAATTTTTATGAAAATAATATCAATCGGGAACAGCTTTTCGCAGGACGCGCACAGATATTTGCATGATATCGACGAAAAAGTTAAAAGCGTGAATCTGCACATCGGCGGCTGCGATCTCGTCACGCATTGGGATAACGTCGAAAACGACAATAAATATTATGATTATAACTTAAACGGCAAATCAATTGGACCGGCTTCTGTTAAAGAAGGCTTGCTCGGTGACGATTGGGATTACGTCACGTTGCAGCAGGTAAGTCATGACAGCGGCAGACCAGATACGTATTATCCGTATATTGAATTACTTTCGGCTTATGTGAAAGAACATTGCCCGGACGCAACGCAAATAATCCATCAGACTTGGGCGTATGACCCCGACGTAATTCACGACGGTTTCGCGAAGTACGGACGGGATCAGCAGGTTATGTACGATGCGTTGAAAAGCGCGTATAAATCCGCCGCGGCGAAATTGAACGTCGGAATAATTCCGTGCGGCGAAGTAATCCAAACGCTGCGCGAAAACGGATTCCCGTTTTCGCTGTGCCGCGACGGTTTCCATTTAAGTCTCGACTACGGCAGATACGCCGCGGCGGCAACTTTTTATGAAATGCTGGCCGGGAACATACTCGAAACCGATTTTATGCCTGACGATACCGACCCGAACCTTATAAATTTGATTAAAAATACAGTACACGAAATTTGTGGAGAATATAAAAAATGAACTATCCCAGCCTAATTTATGCGGAAACTCCGGATAATTACAAAATCGATTACGCCGTGTTTGAGGATCTGAAACTGACCGCGCTCATAAGCCGCGACGTCCTCGAAGCTGTATCCGTGCCTTGCAGTACCGGCGACATTTTGCTCCGGCAGGAAATGTTCAAAACCGGACCGCGGCAGCATCTCGAATTGTTAATGGAAATCATCACCGAGCTGTACGTCCTCAACGAAGCGTTTGAAACGGCGCGTTCAAATGAGGAAAAATATTATATTTTCGTGAGCTTAATGAAACAACTAATGGAATTTTACAAAAACGCCGCGCAATGTGAAGGCGTCGGCGCATTGTACGACCGTTTCGTTTCATCCTTCAGCGGTGAATTGGAAAAAACGCAGTACCAGCGTATTATTTACGAACTCGATAAATTATATCCGTTTATCGACTTAATCAGCTCCAACGTTTTCAAAATCCACGGAGAAAATTTAAAAATTTCAACGGACAAAGCCTCCGTCACGTTAGTTTCACAGCTTGCGGAATGCGCGAAAAGTTTGGGACTCAGCGAGCTTGGCAGTGATTTGCGTATCTCAAAAAAACTTTGCATGAATGTCGTCGCTTCGGTTCTGAATAAATATCCGGAATATTTAAAGGCGTTCGCCGAGTTTTACGGTTCTTACAAGAATTATTACATCAAGGATATTTTGAATTACAAATCGGAAATCGGTTTTTACTTGGAGTTTTGGAATCTTGCGGACAAAATAAAACGCGCCGGGATCCCGATCACTTACCCTGTTATTTCGGAAGTGAAAAAAATAAATATCACGAACGCTTACGACATTACGCTGTTCGCGAAAAACGAAGCGAATATCATCCCCAACGACATAAACTTCACCGTTACCGAACCGTTCTTTTTCCTGACCGGCGCAAACGGCGGCGGTAAAACCACATACCTGCGCACGATTTGCGTAACGGTTTTCATGTTTATAAACGGTTGCCCCGTTGCTTGCGAGAACGGTGAAATTTACCCCATGCGCAAGATATTCGCGCATTTTCCGCGCGACGAACGCTTCGAAAACACCGGAAGATTCGATGAGGAACAATTGCGCGTGCAGAATATTCTCGACAATTTCGACGCTGATTCTCTCGTCCTGCTCAACGAAACTTATTCAACTACGACGGAAGAATTAGCCGTTGAGTACACCGACAGGCTCGCCCAAACCGTTTACCACAGCGGCGCGTTCGGGATTTACATCACGCACCAGCACGGTATCGACGAAAGCGACATTCCGTACCTGAACGTAGTCGTTGACCGCGGCGACATGAACCGGCGCACGTACAAAGTCGCCAAACGCCGCAGCGAACACGGCTCATACGCGGTGGACGTGCTCAAAAAATATGCGTTGACAAAAGAAATGCTGTATGAGAGGTTCAAAAAATGAAGTTTAGTTTATTATATAAAATTCCGGAAACACCAAATTTGTGCGACGTTGTATATGACCTGTCCGTTGACAAAGCGGTGCGCCTGATATATACCGACGCGCGCCGTGCGGATTATTTCCTTTCAGTGCTTATGAAACCGCTTCTGACGACCGAAAACGTTTACTACAGACAGGAAATTTTAAAAGATTTTTTAAATATTCCGAAATTGTTCAGCGACGTCAAGTTGATTTTTAACCGTTACGACAAGATGAAGAACGATTGGCGTGAGCTGCGTTCGGGCGTTTATCCGACGGCGAGCGGCGTCAACCAGCGCGCGTTGCGTGAACGAACGTATGAATCGCTCAAAACTACCGCAATCTTCCCGAAAAGTATAATATCGTTCTACCGTTCGATTCTTGATATTCTCAGTAAATATGAAATACAATCCGAGGGTTTAACGAACTTCAAACAGTATTGTTCCGAAATGATCGAAAACAATTCGCTTAATGAAATTGCGAAGATCGCTGCGCTTTTTCAATACCATTCGCCGGATATGTATAACTTTTCCGTGCGTATAAATCTGGACGAAACTTTGAAACTTTGCGTTTGCGATTTGTGCGGAATTACCGATTTCGAAACGGAATCGGCGAATCCGTTCAGGAAATTTTTCGGCAAAAAGAAAACCGAAACCGATTATTTTACCGATGTCGGCGAAGATGAAACCGCCGACACGGCGGGGGAGACTATTGACGACACGCTGTTCATTTTGAACGAAGCCCTTCACCATATCGACGCCGCGTTGACACAAATCACGAACGACGTGTATGAGATTTTTTACGGGTTTTCGACCGAACTGCAATTCTATGAAGCGGCGCTGCACTTCACGAATTGGTTCAAGAATAACAATTTACAATTCAGCTTTCCGAAGGTTTTGCCGATGGAGGACGATATATTCCGCGCTGAAAATCTGTACGACATGTTACTCGCGGCGGAAGGGAAGAAGTCCGGCGGGATTGTCGAGAACGATGCGCTGCTTGGTTCAAATGAGAACGGAATTTTGATAAAAGGCGCCAACAAAACCGGAAAGACTTCGTATCTGCGCGCCATAGGGCTCGCTCAATTGTTCGCGCAGGCGGGACTTCCGGTTTGCGCGCCGGATTCTGAAATCAGCATACGCAGCGTGGTTTTTACGCACTTTTCCGCGGCTGAGGAAGATTTCAAAATGGGCGACACTGCCGGACGTTTCGAAGGCGAGGTGCAATTGGTCGCGAAAATCGTGGACAATTTGCAGCGGTATTCGCTGATACTGCTGAACGAAACGTTCCAAACGACGTCGTACAGCGAAGGCACCGAGGGAATTTATCACATACTGTCGGCGTTGCCGATGGCGGGCTCGAAATTCGTGTTCGTGACGCGGTTGAATGGGTTGTTTGAGATGATGAAAGAGCAGGATGTTAAATATCTTGAGACAGGGTATAAAGATGATTTATATAAAATTTCAACTATAAAATTATAAAATAAAAAACGGCTTCCGCCGTTTTTTTATTTTTCTTTTACAGCGTAGACTTCTATTTGTCAAAAACGATTTTTTCGCTGTTGAATATCCTCGCGAGTATAAGAGCGCATATCATTGTAAATATCAAATTGGCCGCAACGGTAACCGCTATATTTACCGCCGATACTTCAGAGTTTATGATGGCTGTAATACTTTGAGCGCTGTTAAATACCGGTATCAGATAATAATATGCTTCGCTTGGCACGCCTCCCGTCACGAAACTTGCGAATCCGCAGAGTACGACTACAATCATTATAGGCGTGGCATACGCAGTAGCTTCTTTTACCGATTTTGCATACGCGGACATTAATGATAATAACGATACGAAAACAAGCGCGGTGGCAACAACTACCAAAAATAACAGCGCGTATTCTTTCACGGAAAATAAGTCTGCCGCGCTCATGTCCATCTGCATCATATTAGGGAGGGAAATTATTATTGCCACCATACTCACGATCGCGCTCATGATCCCAAATATAGATATACTGAATATTTTGGCAAGGGCCATATCGCTGCGTTTAGTGGGAGTGACAAGAAGCGCGCCGAGGGTACCGCGTTCCTTTTCGCCTGAAATGGATTCAGGCGCTAAGCTCATACAGCCGGTATACAGGAACATCATTAGCATCATAGGTATCATGGAACCTATAACCATTCCAAACATATC
>WREN01000115.1 GCA_009779295.1 Oscillospiraceae bacterium
TTGCTGACCGGCGCGCGATCCAACTCCTCGCACAGCGGACCGTTATACCCCGCCGCTTTCAGAATATCGAACACCTGCCGGAAATCCACGAGCCCTTTGCCCAATTCGCAGAAATTGCTGTATACTTCCATTCCGGCGGGAGCTATCCCTTCAGATTCCACGAACGTTGTCGCGATGTCCTTCAGGTGGATGAAGTTCACTCTGTCCGCGTATTTTCTGATCACCTTCACAGGGTCGCACAATCCGCCCACCAAATGTGCCGTGTCCGGCGCGAATGAGATTACGTCCGGACCGAGATTATCCAGAATGTTTTCGATTTCGTTCTCGAACATCACCCATGTGTTATGGTGGTTGTGCAAATTCGACGTTACGCCGTACGATTTCGTCTTGCGCGCGAACTTTTCCACCAGATTCAACTCAAACTCCAATTGGCTCTCGTCCAGTTTGCCCGGATGTCCTCCGGTCGCCTGTAAGCAAATGCGGTCAACACCGAGCGCCGCGATGAACTCAAGTTCCTTGTCGAGCGAATTGAAAATTTCCTCTTCGCCGCCGACCGGCGGTAAGTGGAAATAGAAGCTGACGGGTTTCAAATTGTACCGCTCCAACACTTCCTTGTACGCCTTAAGGTCAAGGTCATACGCGTAAATCGCTGCTTTCACGCTCTCGAACGACCTGTAACCGATGTCGGTGACATCTATCGCTGCCTGCACCATTTCGTCCCTCGTACTTGTGCCCCACGGCCATATCGCCGCTGTGATTCTGCTTTTGTCTAACATTTTTTATTACCTCCCATATTTTGTATTAATTTTATATTTTCATTTTAATTTTTTTTGGTTACGTTACATAACGGCGATTTTGCCCGCACGTTTGATGATTTCGTCGATGCTTACAGGTTTGTAACCGTTGACGTCAACCCGAACGTTGAACGCCCTTACTTTTGCCGGATCCCACGAAAATGTAAATCCGCTGTAAAATAAACCATTTCATTCTCCCTAAAAACGAAATTTTTTCCATTAATTTTAATTCGTCGCTTGATATAATAATTTCCATACTGCTATTATACATCGATATTTCAAACATTGCAATAAAAAATATATCCGAATTGTAAATTTTTGAATATTTTTCACGTTTACGTTTCCCGCGCGAATGTGTAAGCTTAGAAAATGTAGAAAAATAAAATATTTATAACATTGGCAATCTTATATGATTGAATTATTCATTTTTTTGTTATATAATATAAATAATTCCATATTTTTGGTATAATAAAGGAGGAGAAATAAAAATAGTATGAAAAAGAAATTTGCATTGCTTTTAACATTTATTCTCATTATATCTATGATCCCTGTGTACGGCGCGAAAGTGGGCGATAAGCTCGGCGATGTTTTGAACACCGATATAAAGGTGTACATAAACGAAATTCAGATCATGGGGTATAATATTGACGGTTGGACTTATGTTATAGCCGAGGATCTGAAACCCTACGGTTTCACCGTAATTTGGGATGGGGTTGCCAAATCGCTTTCGATAACGCAGGGACCGGCTACAGGTACTGCAAAACCGGTTCCGACCAATACCAACAGAGTGGGTTCGGTGGCTTTCCCATACGTTTACACGGATATTGTAACATATATCGATGGGAAAATAGTTAAAAGCTACAACATCCAAGGGTATACTGTAATTCAAACGGACGATCTCGCAAGCGCGTTCGGAAGCGCTTCGTGGGACGGCGTAAAAAGGGAACTTCGTTTAAGAACCTTCACCTCAATCAGCGGCAGAATCATCGGAAGCGACGCTCCGAACGGAATTTCCGCGACGGTTACTTTAAAAGATTCCGCCGGAACGATCAGAGGGACTACTGCTACTTCGACCAACGGCAGCTACCAGTTCACCGGACTTATTCCGGGAATGTACCGTATTGAGGCTTCGGCAACTGGATACTCGATGAATTCGACCGATTTATTCTCCGCGTTAAGTAATGTGACCAACAGGAATCTTACGCTTTCACGCGCGATGTTTACGGTCAGCGGCAGGGTATACGCATCCGACGCGCCGACCGGCGTTTCGTCCACTGTTAAACTCATAAATTCAAACGGGGTAACGTTTGATACGAAACAAACGGGCAGCACCGGAAGTTATTTATTCACGGACGTGCCTAACGGAACATACACCATAGAGGCGTCGGCACAGGGGTATGTAGCAAAAACACTGGCGGCTTTCGCAGTCAACGGCAACGTTTCAAACAAAGATGTGCTTTTGGAAAGGTCCGCTTATACAATAAGCGGAAAAATTACCGACAAATCGTCAGGCTCCCCGATTGCGGCAGTCACAATTCAGCTCCGAAACACGAATAATCAGATTGTTGATTCAAGATTCACAAATTCAAACGGGGAGTACACATTCTCAAGCGTAACACCGGGATATTATACGATGATTGTGGCAAAAGACGGCTACATAACCGGAACAATACCTCAATTCAACCTTAACGAAAACGTAACCAGAAATTTGGAATTGCAAAAAACGGGGCACACAGTAAGCGGAAGCATATATAACACATCCGGCAATAATGATACATACACCGTTAAATTGGTGGATATGAGCGGAGTCACGGTTGATTCGCAGACAATCGCGGTACAGAATAACCAGACGGTCAATTATTCGCTCACGGGCGCGATAACAAATTCATACCGTATTGAAGTTTTCGGATCCGCTCCGTCCATAAACGCGGCGTATGTAGGGCAATATTTCTATATCAACGGTAATTATACCGTGCCGAGAATAGAAATTCAGGGAACGTTTACCGTCACGGGCAGAGTCGTCGATAACACCGGCGCCGCGGTCAGCAACGCTACCGTCGTACTTGTAGGCGACGCTATAACTTCGCAGATACAAAGCACGTCGAGTACCGGCAGTTATGCGTTCACTAACATTCCTCAGGGCACATATTACGTCATCGCAAGTTCAAGTAACCTGCACTCTTCCTCTCAGCCTTTTGAGGTCAGCAGGAATACCGCCGCCGGAAATTCAAGAACAGTCACCGTGTCCAATATTGTCTTGCAGATGGTTACTGCGCATACGGTTGACATAGAAGTTGTATCCGCCGGAACGTATACAAATGTTCTCAACGCGACAATTGTTTTACAAAACATGGGGACCAACACGGAATACAAAAATTTTGTGAATATCGGCAATATTTACAGATTCGCCAATATACCGGCAGGTTTATACAGAATTTATGTAACCGCTCCGCCATCATCGTCTTATCTGAACAATAACGATATTTTGATTGACGTCGGTGCCGGAACTCCAAACACAAAAACGGTAACCCTGCAAGTGAGCGTATCGCCGACATAACCGTAACCGTAACAAATTAAAAATTAATTAATATTAATAGTAAGCAAAAGCTGCACATGGCCCGTAAATCTAAGGATTTGCGGGCTTTAAAATTTCATTGTACAATAAATAACACATAAAAATTAACAAATTTGTCTTGTTATCCGCAAATATTCGCAATATAATGGTAGAGAAAAGCAATGTTCCGGCCATCTTCCCTATCCGATAAAAAATTTTGTTAAAAGAAAGAAAGTAGAAAAGAATGAAAAAAATAGCATACATATTATTAACAGCTTTTGTTTTAACTTGGATTTTCTGCATTCCGTCTTTGGCGTTTGACGAATTTACGGTTCAGAAAACAAACACGCCGCCCGTTATCGACGGAAAACTCGACGATTGTTATGTCAAGCTCCATGATTTCTACGACACCGACCAATTCCCCACCGACAGCGACAGCAATAAAGAGGGAAAAGGCGCGACGTATATCACATGGGACGATAATAACCTGTACGTTTACATCGAAGCGTATCATAACAATTATGAGCCTGTAAACAACCCCAAGGTAGCCGCATCAGGTTCGTGTATGTATTTGGCGATACTCGCCGGATTGCCGGAAGCGTTCGATGAAGATTCGCAGATCCAATTGGCGATAAACTTATCGGACGAGGGTAAACAGGAATATAAATATACGGCTTCGGTACCTGAAAAAGACCGTTACGATTCCGTTGAAGATATCAGCCCGACAAAACTTATCGATTATATCACGGTCCGCGACGAAAGTAAGAAAATTACATATTACGAAATCGCGCTTCCGTGGAACCAGCTCGACAGAACAGGCACGTATAAATTCGTGGAAGGTCACAAGTTTACGTTCAATTACATCGTCGTTATGGACCCGCCGATCATAGTCCAATACGGTCAGGGACTTATGAACGATATATATGACGGCGGAGGAATCCTGACGTTAGGCGCGGCTCCCGCGGTAATCGTAGAAGAAGTGGAAGAAGCAGCCGAACCGGAAGCTGCGGTCACATTACCGGCCCCGGCTCCCGTACCTCAAACCGGAGACAATTCAGCGTTTATGGTAATTGTATTGGCAATAATTTTTGCAAGTGCAATATTAGTTACCACGAAAAAAATAAAGGTAAAATAGATCGGCAGTAGGAAAGATGGTCGGAATAATTCTTAAATTAAAATCAAAAGCTCACTGATTTTCAGTGGGCTTTTTTAATATATCAAATCTGATTATAGCAATAATTATAGATGTAAAGCAAAAACTCTCAGTCAGAATACCCGCTACCGAAAATACAATGATATTATACGTCATCCAGAATACCGAAACCGGCAGACTGAAGAATCGGATATAGCGTGGATTTTGCAAGCTGAAAACGACGGTCGCGATGCTCATCGCGATAGCCGGCAGAAACAAAAACAAATTTTTGCCGCACGTAATCAAACCCAAAGTCAAAATCGCAACGATGAATCCAGCCGTCCAAATGCGCTGACGCCGTTTATCGGTTATGCGCGCGAATATTAAATTGCGCGGGATTTCCATTAAATTCATGCCCATACCCGTATACGCCCGCAAAAATATGAAATGCAGCGCGAATACTAAGCCCGCTACTGCGTTGATCCAAAGGATCTTCCGTTTGTCATTCTGCTGGAATGCGATAAAAACCAACGCCATTCCTATCAAGCCTACGCCCTGCGCAATGTAAAACCACATATATTAAAGTCCCTTTTATTTGAATTTCTCAATATTTATTATCTTAGTTACAATATGTTATCACATTATGTTTTTGCTGTCAACCCATTGACGGTAAAAAATAAACGAACTTGACAAGCAGCCAATGGTCGATGCCGTTTTGACTTGCTAAAAAACAAATGCCTTCTTTTCCAGCTGTTCGCAAAAACGACTGCTTCGATTTCCATTCGGTACGCTTTTCTACTACGTCAGCTCGTTCTCGTTCTGAGGCGTGTATCGTCTTTTTTTGAACCGAAATCCTAATTTATTGCGTACTATCGCGCTGATTGCCGTTATCCCTATTTCCAGTTTCATCGTTTCTTTGATTTCCTCCAACGTGATGTCTGGTCGGCTCAGTATTAACGCTCTCATTTCTTCCTTACCTGCCGTGTCTAACGTAGGTTTCCGACCTCGTAAGTGTGTTTTCGGAGTTATATCTCCTGTTTACTGCTCCCGTTTCAACAACCGCAGTACTGCCGTTTCACTTACGTTATACGCTCGGCTGATTTCTTTCTTCCAATAGTCAAAGATTTCTGTTGACCATTCATTTTGTAACATATCTTTAACTAACTGTCAATATATTCTTTATTATAAAAATGTTATAATAAAGTAAGGAGTGATAAACTATGAAAGAATTGGAATTAAAATACGGTTGCAATCCCAATCAAACGGGTGCGAGAATATTTATGGATAACGGCGAACTGCCTCTTGAAATATTAAACCACAAGCCGGGGTATATCAACCTCTTGGATGCGTTCAACGCATGGCAGCTTGTCAAAGAACTCAAGGAAGCTACCGGATTGGCTTCCGCGACGTCGTTCAAACACGTGAGCCCGGCAGGCGCGGCAGTTGCCGAACCGCTCGACGACGTGTTAAAGAAAGCATATTTCGCGGAAAATATCGAACTTACCGACGTATCAACTGCATACATCCGCGCCAGAGGTGCCGATCGTGTCGCTTCCTATGGAGATTTGATCGCGTTGTCCGATGAATGTGACGAAAGCACCGCGTTATATTTGAAAACGGAAAACTCGGACGGAATAATCGCGCCGTCCTATTCAGATAAAGCGCTCGAAATATTGAAAACCAAGCGTAACGGCACGTATCTCATAATGAAAATCGATAAAGATTACGAACCACGGCTCATTGAACGAAAAGACGTTTACGGTATTACGTTCGAACAAAGCCGGAATAACATTAAAATCGATAAAAGTTTATTTGAAAACATTCCGACAAACAACAAATCCGTTACTGATAAAGTAATCAGAGATATGATCGTAGCGTTGATAACGTTGAAGTATACGCAATCTAATTCCGTTTGCTACGTCAAAGACGGACAGGCAATCGGCGTTGGTGCGGGGCAGCAGGCGCGTTTGCATTGTACGCGTGTCGCCGGAAACAAAGCGGATCTGTGGTATTTGCGTGGACACGAAAAGGTGTTGAATCTGCCGTTTATCGACGGTATGAGGAATTTAGAAAAAGACAACGCGATTGACGCGTATTTATTTGATGTGTACGATGACTGGGAAAACTTATTCAAATACAAACCTGAACCGTTTTCCGCGGAAGAAAAAGCGAACTGGATAAAAAATATGAATGAAGTCGTTTTAGGTTCGGACGCGTTTTTCCCGTTCGGCGACAACGTGGAACGGGCGTATAAAAGCGGCGTTAAATATATCGCGCAGCCCGGCGGGTCGATCCGCGACGACAACGTTATTGACGTTTGCAATAAGTACGGTATTTTCATGGCATTCACCGGGATAAGATTATTTCATCATTAATATGTTTAAATATTGACATATATTTATATCTGTGATAAAATAATAAATGTATGTTAGCGGACGTGGTGGAATGGCAGACACGATGGTCTTAGGAGCCATTGGGAAACCGTGTGGGTTCAAGTCCCACCGTCCGCACCAA
>WREN01000116.1 GCA_009779295.1 Oscillospiraceae bacterium
ATATTAACTTTTTTCAAAAACCCTCTTGACAAATAATTATATATATATTACAATATATATATAATTATACACGCAGCAAAAAATGCTATTAGTGTAAGAAAGAGGAGAAATATGAAAAAATTATTAGCAGCAAGTTTATTTTTAATCTTAGTTTTATCAGTGCTCAGCACAGCAATTTCAGCATATCCCAACCCTTCTAACCTTCAGGCATACGGACAATTGCACTTAGACATTTACAGGACAGATACCCCGATAGCAATCGACGGTAAAAATACCGATGAAAAATTCGCAAAATACTTACTGTATGAAGGCAACACAAGTTCACCGGCGATTTATTACACAAGCGACGGTTTCGGCGCATCACCAAAAGAAGGCGTAGAAGCTTTACCGAAATGGACAAGGTTCTATATGACATATGACGATACATGGCTCTATATGGCTATCGTAACAGACGACCCGAGTTTCAAATCGTATGACAACTGGGACGGCGACTATTGTGAGTGGGGCTTCGCTATGGACTTTACAGCAACAGACGTAAATGACGCTTGGGGCGACAGAAGCCGTATCGCGTTTGGTATTAACGGCGAAGACGGCGAAGGTTTCAGCGATCCGTATTTCTATCTCGCAGCTACATATTCAAAAGCAGGCGGCGGTTGTGAAGATCCCGCAAATTATGAAGTAGCAGTTGTACGCGACGAAGCAAACAAAATCACTATCTATGAAAATAAAGTTAGGTGGAGTGAATTCTTCGGTACAAACGGACCGGTAGACAAAATGTTCTTCTATATGCAAATGGGTATCGGCGATAAATTTATCGAAGCATCCGCATATAGAGCATATATGGGTACATACAGATTCTCAGGTAGTGTCCGCGACGCAGGTTCAGACACTTCAGAAGAATTCGGCAGAGCCACGATATACCACTTGGCAAACTTCACAGGTCAATTACCGCCTGAACCGGTTGTTGAAGAAGTGATAGACGAAATTGAAGAATCGGCAGACGTTGGCACACCCGCAGTTACTCCTCCTTCGGGCGGAGCGGCTCAGACGAACGATATGTTTGTAATCTTCGGATTGCTCGCAGTTATTTCACTCGCAGGCGTGGTTGTTTTCAAGAAGAAATTTAACTAAATGAATTAAACAACAAACGTAGGGGCAGACCTTGTGTCTGCCCTTTTGTTTTGGGTAAAAACACCCGCCCGATGATTAATTTTCTACAAAAAATAATTTTTATAAAAACCCCTTGACAAATAATTATATATATATTAAAATATATATATAATTATACACACAGCAATAATTGCTAAAAGTGTAAGAAAGAGGATGAATTATGAAAAAATTATTAGCAATCAGTTTATTTGTCATCTTAGTATTATCAGCACTCGGTACAAGCATTTCCGCATTGGATGCTAATGCTCTGCAATCTTACGGGCAAATTCATTTCAACATTTACAGCACGAATACCCCACCTAAGCAAGACGGTGTAATCAATCCCGGCGAATATGGCGACCCGATAGTAGTTGTTAATTACGGATCTCCCGGTTCGGCGTGGTACGATGCCGGCGGATTAGATGACCCCATTATGGATCTTGCTGTAGTTCCGGATATTTTACCGAAAGATTTGACATTGTATCTTACATATGATGACAACAATCTTTATGTTGGTGTAGAATATTGGGATGGCAACCACTGTACCCCGGATGAATTAACAGGCGTTTGGGACGGTGACTATGTTGAATTCGACATTGCTACGAATGTTTCCGGTAGTTTTGATGACGCAGCAGACAAATTGAGATTAGCAATGGGAATCAGCGACGCAGGTAATCAGTGGATGTATTCCGCCGCAAATCAATCAAACGCATTAGAACAATTCCCTTTGAACAGCAGCACCGAATCGCTTCCAATAGGAAAAATTGTACGCAACGAATCTACTAAAATGACGACATATGAAGTAGCAATACCATGGAGTTATATTACTTCGAATGGTAAAGTTCCAGCTAACGCTTTCATATACTACCAGACAGGTGTAGGTGACCATAGATACATAGAAAACAGCCCTTATGTAGCATATCTCGGAACTTTCAGATGGGCAGTAGACGCAAGATTAATTGATGATATTCCGGCTAACGCAGTTCCGCACTTAGGAACTTTTGCAGGTGAAGCACCTCCTCCAGTAATTGAAGAAGTAGTAGAAGAAGTAGAAGCACCGGCAGACGTCGGCACTCCCGCAGTTACACCTCCGTCAGGCGGCGCGGCTCAGACGAGCGACATGTTCGCGCTCCTTGGCTTGATAGCAATAATTTCAATGGCGGGCGTTGTTGTAATTAAAAAGAGAGTAAAATAAATAAATAAAAATGTAGGGGCGGTTAACAACCGCCCGCATTTTTTTATTCTGCTAAATATCCCGCCGCAAATCCCTGATATTCGTCCAGGAACCACTCCGCGACTTTGTTCATCATCATCGAAATCTGCTTATCCTTAAACGAAACGCTGATCTTCAGCGTGCCGAAATAATCGTCGATAACGTACAGATATATCATGAGGTTGTCGTCGTTGAACCACGCGCCGGAAGCCTTGTAGTCATAGCCTTTGGTTTGTTTCACACCAATTTTCCTGCCGAAGTAATGATTTTCGGGGAACTCGCCGTAAACATAATCGCCGATTCCGAAGTTGATCGTATGCGCGCCTGTAGCGTTGATGTAATCCATCGACGCTTTTTCGCCGTTGAAATTGAAAGTTATTTCGGAAATCTTCATCGGATTGGGATTTAAAATATACTTCTTACCATTGTACAAATTTAATTTATTAGAAGTTAAATTACCTTCGACGGGTAAGAACTTCAGATTTTTTAATTTATTGGAAAGTTTTTCATACGCGCAGTTATTTTCCGGCAGTTTTTCATCTGAAATGTACGGATACACTTCCGTCCAGAATGTATCTAAAATCAGATTATTGCCGTAGCCGATGATTTGAGTATCGCCCGTCGTCAGGAACACCAAATCTTTATCCGGCACGCACACAGACATCTGGCTGCCCATACCGACCGTCGCGTAGCCGTTATTGCGCGTGCGCCAAATCTGGTAGCCGTACCCGAATTGAAGTTCGGGATCAGAAGTTGAAATGCGGTTATCGATCAGCGCGGAAGTCGCTTCGTTCATGAACGCTTCGGAAACAAGCTGTTCACCGTTCCAGCGGCCTTTATTGAGCAGTAACAGCGCGAACTTCGCCATGTCGTGCGTGGAACATTCAACGCCTGAACCGCCCCACGAGCCGCCTTCCGGGCGTTCCACACACCATGCGTCCTTTGAGAATCCGATCTTATCCAATAACTTCGGACGCATATAATCCAATAGATTGGTGCCGCTGACCTTTTCAACGATGCCGTTCAAATAAACCGTCCCCGATGTGTCATACTGGAAAATCGTGCCGCCGGGGTGCGACGGCTCGCGGTTGAGGAACGTCCAAACCCAATCTTTATCGTCTCTGCCGTATGTACCGTATGTATACGGAGTAGACATCATCAGCAAATCGCGGATTGTAGCGTCCGCGAGATACGGATTGACGTTCGCGGGAAGATGTTCGGGGAAGTAATCGATTATTTTATCGTTGAGTTTGATTTTTCCCTCGTCGGCAAGCATACCGATAGCTATAGCGACATAAGTCTTGCTCGTCGAATACATGCGGTGGTTTCTGTTCGCGGTAAACGGCGGATAATATCCCTCCGCCGCGATTTCGCCGTGCCGCAGAATCATAAAGCTGTGCAAACACAGTCTATGGCGTTCGAGATGCTCAATATAATTTAAAATTTTATCGGAAGGTATACCTAAATTTTCCGGAATGTTTGATTTTAACTGGAATTTTACACTCATTTAATACACATCCTTTATTTATTTTGATTTATTATAACATAATAATAAAATTTTGTCCACATTTTTACAAAAAATAATTGACAAACGCAATCAGATGTGATATAATAATTGACATTGAAAAGCGAGAGTGGCGGAATTGGCAGACGCGCACGTTTGAGGGGCGTGTGTTTACGACGTACGGGTTCAAGTCCCGTTTCTCGCACCATTTTACGGCACGTGGGTAATAATCTGCGTGTTGTTTTTTTACAAGGGGTGTTGATTGTGTATAAAAAAGTTGTAATTTTGTTATTTTTAATTTTTATTATCGGCTGTAATTCAATCGAAGAAGACAATTATATTATAATCGACAACGAATACACCATCGTCCGGAGCGACTTGCACGATGCATATATGAAAGTCGCGCTGCAATTCAAAAATACCGCCGAACAACTGACGGGCACCCCGTTTAAAATCATAACAGACTGGAAGAGCAATCCGATAACGGATAAAGAAATTATTATCGGCAAGACGACGCGCGAAGATACATACTTCGAGATTGACCGAACCGGTATTGACTTCATAATTACGGTTGTCGGCGAGCGGTTGTTAATTATCGGCGGAGACGACGAAGGGACGATGAACGGCGTCAATTACTTCTTTGAAAACAATATGAGCCGCGACGGATCGATTAGAATACCTAAAGATTACTATTACAAACAAATTAAAGAAAAAAGGAGAGATACGCCTATGATCGCCGTTTTATCGGTAAAAGCGCGCGAAATTGTCGAACGCAGACCCGTAATTGTTGAGGACGCATTTTGGGAACTTTTGAATGAAGCCTTAGAAATCCCGGGAATCGATCTTATTTTATTGCCGCAGTACAGCGTACAAAAACCTCAATGGGTGAAAACTCTGTCAAATTTGGCGCGCGAGCATAACGTTTACATCGTTTACAGTACGGAAGTCACCGCCGAAAACGGCGGCTATTACTGCGAGAGCGTCATACTTGACAGAGAAGGCAACGAATTCGGCCGTTACCGCCAGACGCACGCATTTTCCGGTTACGATGTTGGAATCGGCGTCGGAGATGATTTGCCTATATTCGAATTAGATTTCGGAAAAGTCGCGATTATGTCCGGCAGCGATATTTTATACCCCGAAGTCGCCGAGATTTATTCCGTCAAAGGCGCGGAGATACTGCTGTATCAGGCGGGGATCACGCCGCTGCAGGACGACAGCGAACTTATGCGCATCCTCAAAGGCCGCGCGGTCGCGGATTATTGTTTCGTCGCGACGGCGACCTACGCGAGCGAAAACAGTATGTATTTCGTGTCTAACATAGAAGGTCACGGTAATACTAAATTCTTCCCATACGGCACCGATATAAGCGGGCATTACAACGGAATGGGTTTGGGCTTTCACACCGGACGGGCTTGCATTTTCGATTTGCGCGGCGATATTATCGCGTCTACCGGCAGGGAAACAGGCGTTGCGTCGGCGAAAATTCCGATGTATAAAAAGCGCGGAATCAAGGACTATATCTTCGGTCCGGCTGAAATCGTATATCACCAGAACAAGCGCGGCGTGTTTGACGAGCTGACCGCCTTCACTTATACTCCTCCTGAACCGGAATACAAACGTTTCGTCAAACTTGCCATGTGCCATCTGCCGTATTCCTATACCATACACGGGCAAACCGATTACGCCCGCGTATTTGAATGGACGGAAAAAGCCGCCCAAACGGGCGCCGATTTGGTTATGACGAGCGAGTTTGCGGCGGCGTATGAACCGGGCGAAGACGTTTTCGCGAGATTTGCGGAACTTGCCGCGACATACGGCTGTTATATCGCCGCAAACATGGGCAAACCGACGGGCGAAAACATTTCGTACCTGTGGGACCGCGAGGGAAAATTAGTATTTACCTATGAAAAAATCAACAACCTGTGCATGATGTACGACCAGCAGGAACCGGCGGGTTCGGAATGTCCGGTTTACGATACCGATTTCGGGCGCATTGCCATTATGGTCTGCGCGGATACATACAGCCAGGAAATTCCGCGGGTTTACGGCGTGAAGGGCGTGGATTTGATCCTCCTTCAATCGCAGAGCTGGGGATACGACACCACGGCGATAGGCGAAGGCGTGCTTTGCGCCTACGCCATTGAAAACTGCCTGTACATCGCGCACAATAACTTCCCGCACTCGCAGGTAGACTCGCGTTCGCTGGTGATCGACCCGACCGGATTTATCGCCGCGGCTACGCCGTACAATCAGGAGGGTATAATTGAAACGATTCTTGACCTCTCAGCCGTGCGCGAAAAACCATGTTATGTTTTCGGCGAAAAGGGGATCGAATTCGCCACTGATTACAAAGAACGCTTATTATCAGCGCGCCGCCCGTCGCTTTACGGATTACTTGCCGGCAAATAAAAAACGGTGTTTTGTTTTACACCGTTTTTTTATTTGTTTTAATTTTTAATTACATAGACCATACCACGAATCTTTATGTAACTTGTCTTATTATTTTCTTTTCTTGGATACAGCGATCAATGAAGCCAAAGCTATAATTGCGATACCTGCGGAAATGAAACCGTAGTCGCTTGTCTGAGGAGCTACCGGTTTAGTTGCCGGGGTTTCGGTTACCGCTGCTTCTTCGCCTGGAACTTCAGCGGGAACTTCTTCAACCGGTACTTCAACTACCGGAGCGGCGATCATTCTCATTTTTCCGAAATGTTCTGTACTTTGGTATGGAGGTGTATCTCCACCGGGAGTGTCAACGTTCCAGCGGAGAGCTTCAATGAAACCAGTTGCGTCAGAATCGCCATACATAAATTCAATACCAATTTCTTTGCCTACCGAGCCTTTAATATGGCTGAAATTCAATCCGACTTCCATAACGAAACCGTTACCTGTCATTTTTGTAGCGGCGCCTTTGCCCAATTCCGGACGTCCGATATCAACGCCGTTAACATCGCTTACAGCATTGTTTGACGAAATTACGCTGCCGTTAGTCGGGAATACAACCGTTTGTCTGTCGTCTTCGCGGTAACCCATGTCAAAGCACATTAATTCATCAATATAAAATTCAACTGCGTCTGCATCAACGATTTCCGGGTCAA
>WREN01000117.1 GCA_009779295.1 Oscillospiraceae bacterium
AAAGTCGGAATCAAGCGTTTCGGCAGCAGTTACGTGCCGATGGACGAGTCGCTGTGCCTGACGGCGGTTGACATTTCGGGCCGTGCGTATCTCGTGTACAACGTTACGGTCGCGTCGGAATTGCTCGGCGATTATGACGCGCAGCTCACAAAGGAATTTTTCCAAGCGCTCGCGTTTAACATGAACGCGACGCTGCACATCAATTTGATTTACGGCGACAACGACCACCACAAAACCGAAGCCGCGTTCAAATCGACCGCGCGCGCGATAGCCGAGGCGTGCGCGGTTACGGACGGAGAAATTTTATCCGCGAAGGGTGTGTTATAATGATTATTTTGCCTGCGATCGATTTGCTCGACGGTAAGTGCGTGCGGCTGTACAAGGGTGAATACAGTACTGCGCATACCGTCGCGCCCGACCCGTTTGAAACGATCAAGCGTTTCATCACCGATGGCGCGGAATACATTCATCTCGTCGATCTGAACGGCGCGAAGGACGGCAAGCCCGTTAATCACGAATTGCTTTGCGAATTGGCTTGCCGGTCAAGCGTTCCACTTGAGATCGGCGGCGGTATCCGCGATATGGAAACGGTGAAGTTTTATATCGAAAACGGTTTTTCGCGTGTTATAATCGGTTCGGCGGCTTTGAAGAATCCGGAATTTGTGAAGACCGCTGTGCATACATACGGCGACAAAATCGCAGTCGGCATTGACGCGCGCAACGGTTACGTCAGCACGTCCGGCTGGACGGAGAATTCGCAAATTTACTTCACTGATTTCGCGCAGACGATGGAGAAAATCGGCATAGACAACATCATTTTTACCGACATCGAGCGCGACGGTACCCTCGAAGGCGCGGCGATTGAGCGTTTGCAAGAATTGAAAAGCAAAGTCAAAACCGAAACAAAAATAACCGCCAGTGGCGGCGTGAAAGATATTGAGGACATCAGGAAGTTGAAGGCGTTGGACGTTTACGGCGTTATCTGCGGCAAGTCGATTTACGAAGGAACGCTGAATTTGAAAGAGGCGATATTATTATGAAACATGGAATTTTAATTAATTTAAAAGGTTCTGCGGAAGCCGCGGCGTTTTATATGAAAGCTCTTAATTTAAAAATAAATCCGGATATGGTTGATATGAATGACGACGGCACTTATAAGCATATTTCGCTGGTTTCGGGCGATACCGAAATTATCGCTATTTCCGAGGATGTCTTAAATATATACGACGATAAAACCATGAACGGTAAACCTCCGATGGTAACCGTCGGTATTTGGGATATAGGCAAAGAAGCGGTTGACCAAGCATACGCTGTTTTGAGCGAAGGCGCGCGTCACAACGAAAATATAAATGGACCGGGCGTACCCGACTGGGACGATGAAGGCGAATGTTACGGTTTCGGATTAGTTGATAAATACGGCGTGAGTTGGTGTATCATTAAATTATGAAACTCTACTTTAAATTCTTCGCGATGCACCTGCGCTCCGCGATGCAGTACAAAACGTCGTTCTTTCTGCTCACATTGGGGCAGTTCTTAACGTCGTTCGGGACGTTCCTGTCCGTGTACTTCCTGTTCGCGCGGTTCCAAAACGTTGATGGCTACACGTTCAACGAAGTGCTGATTTGCTATTCGGCGATATTGCTGTCGTACACGACCGCCGAATGTTTCTTCCGCGGGTTCGACACGTTCCCGTCGATAATCTCGAACGGCGAGTTCGACCGCATCATGGTTCGCCCGCGCAACGAGATTTATCAAATCGTATGCAGCCGAATCGAATTTGCGCGCATCGGGCGGATGGTGATGGCAATCGTCATCATGTTCTACGCGATCCCGACGAGCGGAATCCATTGGACTCCTGCGAACGTTGGCGTGTATGTTATGATGTGGGCAGGCGGTTCAGGAATCTTCTGCGGGCTGTTTATCGTTTATGCGGCGGTGTGCTTTTTCACGATAGAAGGCTTGGAGTTCATGAACATCTTCACCGACGGCGGCAGAACGTTAAGTACGTACCCGATTAATATTTACGGCCGCGGCGTGTTGATATTCTTTACATTCGTGATCCCGTTAGCGTGCGTTCAATACTATCCGTTCACGTTCATCACGGGGCGGAGCGACGCATTACTGAACGCGTTCCTGCCGCTGTGCGGATTTTTATTTCTGATACCATGTTATCTTTTCTGGAAATTCGGGGTAGGGCGATATAAGTCCGTCGGGTCGTGAGACCACCCCCCGCCCTTCGGGCGTACCCCTCCAAGGAGGGGAATTTTCCCCACAGTCCCATTCCCCTCCTTGGAGGGGTGGCAATGCGGAGCATTGACGGGGTGGTTCTATTACAGGGATTCCGTTCCTAAAAACGCACACCATCACAATATACCCCGGAATATCATCATATTCCCTGAAAACATGCGGTTCATCGCTCGTATTCGCAAACCCTTCGCCTGTGAGTTTGCCGAAACTCTCGCGGCGCGTCCATTCGCGGATGGCTTCTTCGGGCGAGCAGCCGTTCAGATAACGCTTCGTAAACCGTTCGCTTAACGGACGGATAAATTCAATATCGATTCCTACCGGAATATCCGCGACCGCGCAAACCGCGTATTCGTTCGAGTGTGAAATGTTAAAATAAACATTGTCGTGTCCGTTTATATAAGGTTTACCGGACGGTGTTTTTTTTATATCCAAAAAATCAACATTGAGCGCGTATTTAAGAATTAAATATGCGTTGTCATGCCGGGATTTTTTATTGTTCTCGGTTTTTGTAGCGTAGATTTCAAACATTTTCTTCTTCCGGTTCCGGTGTTTCAATTGAGACTTCAGCGACTTCTATAATGTCTTCAACGATTTCTATCGTTTCCGTTTCCGATTCGGTTTCGGGTTCGTTTATTTCTTTGGCAACAACTACCTCTACTTCTTCAATCTCTTCCGTATCAACCGTGTCAATGGTTTTATCGGCGAATATTTTCGCCTTCGCCGCGAACGCGAGAAGTAATCCCGCCGCGCCGCCGAGTAATGCAAACCATCCAACTGCGTAAATTATATTCATATACGTTTCCTCTCTAACTGAACGAAATCCCGTGAAAACCTGTGAACGCCATTGCGATTAACCCTGCGGCGACCAACGCGAGCGGAATTCCGCGGAAGGCTTTCGGCGGATCAGCGAATTCGAGCCGTTCTCTTATTCCGGCGAACAAAATTATCGCAAGCGTAAATCCTATTGCCGCTGAAAATCCGAACGATACGGAATAGATAAAATCGTAACCTTTTTCGATATTAAGCAAAACCGCTCCGAGTACAGCGCAGTTGGTTGTGATTAACGGCAGAAATATGCCGAACTCATTGTAGAGTACGGGTATGAATTTTTTCAAGAATAATTCGATAAACTGTACCAACGCCGCTATTACAAGTATAAACGCAATAGTTTTGAGATATATCAAATCAAACGGCACAAGTATATAAGTATATATGAGGTAAATTATTGCGCTGGATACAGTCATGACGAATGTTACCGCGCACCCCATACCGACAGCGGCGGCGGGTTTTTCGGAAACTCCGAGGAACGGGCAGCATCCTAAAAACCGCGAAAGAACAAAGTTTTCGATTAAAACCGCTGAAAGCATTAAGAGTAATAATTCAGTTATCATTTTTTTCAGCAACCTCAACTTCCTCTTTAATTTCCTCAACAATTACTTCCTCTTCGGCGGGAATTTCAACGGGCTCCTCAACTTTTTCAGCTGTAACAGATTCAGATTCCAAAGATTCTATAGAATTTTTAGGTACTTTTTTCGGAAATGAAGTTAATTTTTTCATCAAAGCAACCAAACATCCGAGTGTGATGAACGCGCCCGACGGCATGATAAAGAACAATACCGACTGATATGACTCGCCTAATACATTGACGCCGAACCATGTTCCCGCTCCGATGATTTCTCTTATGGAGGCCACTACGATCAACGCAAACGTAAATCCGAAGCCCATCGCGAAGCCATCCATTAAAGAGGGTAAAACTTTGTTTTTCGAAGCGAATGTTTCCGCGCGTCCGAGGATTATGCAATTTACCACGATAAGCGGGAGAAATATTCCGAGCGATCTGCCAAGTTCCGGCAGGTACGCTTTGATTAACATCTCAACCGCGCTTACAAATCCGGCGATTATCACTATATACGCGGCGATTCGGATTTCATTTGGAATGAGTTTGCGCAACAACGAAATGAACAGATTTGAGAGCAATAACACAACCATTGTCGCTATTCCAATCCCAAGCGCGTTTGATACGTTAGTGGTCATCGCAAGAGCGGGGCAAATCCCCAATAATTGGATTAAAAGCGGGTTGTTGTCCAGTACGCCCTCTTTTAATTGTTTAATCATCATTTTCGGTTACCTCCACTGAAGCGCTTGCCACGGAATCTGGTTCGTGTTCTTCTATTAAATCGCTTGTGAATAAATTAATCACGCTAAGCATTAAAACTACGCAAACCGTAATAATTATTAGCGTGCCCGCAGTACGTAAGTAATATTTCATTTCTTAATTTTTACCCCCAAATCTTACCGGTTTTGTGAATCTGTCGATATACCAGACCAACAGGTTCATAATCAATATCGCGAACGAAACGCTTTCCGCGTAGCCGCCGTAAAACCTGAACAATACAGTCAATAATCCGCAGCCCGCGCCGTATATGAGCCGACCGGTTTTGGTTACCGGCGACGTAGCGTAATCCGTCGCCATGAAGAACGCGCCTAACATCAACCCTCCGCCGAGTATTTCGTACAGCATAAAATCAATCGAACTGCCGGAGATATTTTTTAAAAACGCCAAAACCGCGACAGTTCCGATAAATGTTACGGGTATGTGCCACGTTATCACTTTGCGAGCCAATAAAAACAAACCGCCTAAAATCAAAAGTACTGCGGAGATTTCTCCGATAGTTCCGGCACAGTTACCGATCAGCATATCAAAAATTGATGTGTCAGACGGTATGGCGCCTTGTTTAATTACAGTAAGCGGTGTTGCTGACGCGGTTGCATCGATATTATTTATAGATATGGCAAACGCGGGCATATGTTCGCCGTTTAAAAACGATGGTTCCGGAAATGCCGTCATATGTTTTGACCATGAATATAAAAATACCCTTGCGGCGAGCGCCGGATTCATTATGTTTTTGCCGATTCCGCCGAATAACTGCTTTACAATAACGATCGCGAAGAATGCGCCGACAATAGGTATCCACAAAGGAACCGACGCGGGCAAGTTGAACGCGAGCAGCAATCCGGTAACTACGGCGGAGAAGTCGAGAATTGTTTGAGGACGTTTTAATATTAATCTGAACAGAGTTTCAAAGATAACGCAGGATAGTATCGAAACCGTGACGACAGTCAAGGCGCGCGGTCCGAAAACGATCACGCCCCATATCAATGCCGGAGTAAGCGCGACCAAAACGTCGATCATAAGCACCCTTGAGTTGTTTGGGGTTTTGATATGTGGACTCGGTGAAAAAATCAAATCATTATTCATTTTCTGCTTTCACCTCACGTATTTTAAATTTCGCTTCTTTAATGTAATGTACGAGTTGCAAATTGCCCGGACATACATACGAACACGCGCCGCATTCACAGCAACTCATTATGTCGTATTTTTCACACATATCAATTTTGCCCGCATATGCAAACATCCCGAGATATAGCGGCATTAAACGTTTCGGGCAACTTTCCACGCATCTGCCGCACCTGATACACGCGGGGGGCTGACCATATTCTTTAGCAACTTTGGCGCTGAACGCTAAAATCGCCAGCGTACCTTTCGTAACCGGGGCGTTTAAATCCAATTGAGCGGTACCCATCATTGGACCGCCGTTGATAATTTTTTTAGGCTCGCGTTTAAATCCCCCGCAGAAATCGATCAAATCCTGATATGAAACGCCAAGCGGAACCATGACGTTTTTCGGCGTTTTTATACAATCGCCGTCAACGGTAACCATACGTTCTATCAACGGCATTCCCTTAGAAAATGCGTTGAAAACTACGGCGCAAGTTTCCGCGTTGAATACCACACATTCAACGTCAATAGGCAATTTGCCCGCCGGAACTTCTCTGCCGGTAAGCGCGTAAACAACTTGTGTTTCATCGCCTTGCGGATATTTCGTTCTCAAAACGCGGACTTTTATCAAATCGCTGTCTGCCGTTAGGGTTTCCAATTTATTGACTGCGTCGATTTTATTATCCGTTACGGCGATTTCACTTTGTCTGATGCCGAGCGCTTTCATCAATATTTTTGTCCCGTTTATTACAGCTGCCGGATTTTCGAGCAGCAACCTATGGTTTACAGTTACCAACGGCTCACATTCCGCGCAGTTTATGAATAAATGTTTAACTTTTCCTGCGGCGCTTTCCAGTTTAGCGTATGTAGGGAAAGTTGCGCCGCCCAAACCCGCTATGCCCGCTTCGCGAATAATTTTCACGATTTCGTCAAAACTCGTATCAGGCAATCTTTTTTCAAACGGTTTAATATCCGGAAAAATACGGTTTTCGTAATCGTTTTCTATTTCGATATGTTTTTCGGTAATGTCAACAATCCGACCTGATACCGAAGCGTGTACCGGACAGCCGAACCCATTTTCAATATCGCCGATTTTTTGTCCTTGACCGACATTATTGCCGACGACGACGACAGGCTTACACGGCGCGCCGATATGCTGCGAAAGGAGAATTCTGACTTTCGCCGGAGCGGGCATACGTTCGATTTGGTATTTACGGGTGTTTTTATGCTCTTCAACATAGATACCACCCCTGAATGTAACAGCCATTCAATTTTACCTCTCAAATTTCTACAAAATATAATATTAATTTAGATTATACAATAAATTTGTGAAATTTTCAAGGAGAAATAATATAAATTTTTTGAAGATAAAAAAACGTTTGCCGAAAAAATTTTGACAAACGTTTTTTTATTGTAAATTCTTTTATTCGATTGTTA